>JBBQKO010000234.1:0-6719 GCA_038327005.1 Chitinophagales bacterium
CCATCTACAATTGCTGTCGTTTCTATTACTGCTTTTTCCTTTGTTTGAATGGAGGCGTGGCCGGTTTCAAGCTCTACCGTTTTGGTTGTAACGGCGTATTGATTGGGGTAAATTTTAGCGCCATATTTTATGGCATACGCCTTGGTAAATTCTGCACCAAAATATAAGATGAGCGAAGAGTAATAAATCCATACCAACAGTATTACTAATGAACCGGCTGTGCCGTAAGTGCTGCCTACATTGCTTTTACTGATGTAGAATGAAATCGCAAATTTACCCAGCATAAATAACAATGCCGTAGCAAGGGCTCCGGTCGTTACATCTTTCCAACGAATGGTTGCATCTGGCAACACTTTAAATATTACGGCAAATATGAGGGTGGTTACACCGAGTGTAATGCAAAGATTGACAATGTAAAATACTACAATGGCTATCTCCGGAAAACGGTCCCGCAAGTGCTGGCTAAAGCCGTCGATGATGGTGCTGATGCCCAGCGATACCAACAACAAAAACCCAAGTCCGATGATAACTGTAAATGATAAAAACCGGTTTTGAATCAGTTTTACCCATCCCCTTTTTGGCTTGGGTCTCAGTCCCCAGATACCGTTGATGGAATCCTGTATTTCTGCAAACACGGTTGTAGAACCAATCAACAGGGCAATCCCGCCGATAATGCCAGCCATTTTGCTTTTGCCGGCAAGCGAGGCATTTTTAATGATGAGTTCCAGTTGCGCCGCAGTATCGTTGCCTACAAAGCCAGCCAGTTGTCCGTAAATTTTTCCTTCCACTGCCTCTTTACCCAGAAAAATCCCGGCCAACGAAATAATTACAATCAACAATGGCCCCATTGAAAAAACGGTGTAATAAGCCAGTGAAGCACTCAGCTTCATCACCCTGTTTTCATCAAAACCTTTAAAGGAATTTTTAAACACTTCCATCATTCCTTTAAAAGTAATTTTACGATTCATACACTTCTTTTATTTTGAATTATTGCAAAAAAGCAGCCAACTAACTTTGAATATACCTTTCTACTCATGGGCTTCCGCACTTGTCATAAGGACTGGCACCTTATTGTTTAAGCCAGAAATATATGGGAATGTATAAAACAAATTCCCCGAATTTATTGGTTCTACATTTTATTCAAATGCATATTTATACTCACACCAAAACGCATCCAGGGCAATCATGCGCTGTTTTAAAAAAGAAATGATGTCGGGCCAATTCGCCTTATTCAACACGTTCACATTATCAAGCGTTGTATATATTTCGCTGATGGTTTTGCCAAACGCATCTGTAGTATGCAACTGCCATTGCCATGCCTCGCCCATTGTCTGATGAAAGATTTTTTTTAGCTGTACAAATATTTCATAACACACCTGCTGTTCGGCGACATCCTTGTGCGATAAAGTGATTGAAATTTTTGCTGACTGGTTATCAGCCATCATAATAAACCGGATGCCCTTTTGCCCTGTTTTGTAATTGACCCAGTTAATTTTTTCGCCTTCGGCAGAAAGTACCGGCGCCAGGTAAAGACCAAAAGATGTCCAAAATTGCTGGTTGATTGACGATGCTTCCTGTTTTGAATACATCTGATAAAATTAGCGATTTACATTTTCAGGCGCATAAAAAAGGAGTTTGTTTTAGAACTGGGGAAAAAGTTCCGCATTTGAAGAGGATGACCTCACCCCCAGCCCCTCTCTCCCGAAATAATCGGGATCTTCGACAAAAGCGAGGGGAGTCCGACGCTGAAAATTTGAATTTTGTTCAATTGGCTATCATAAAGCCAATAATGGTTTAACTATCACTGTCGCATAGCCGGTAGTAATTCCCTATCACACTACTATCCTACTATCTTATCATCACATCACTCAAGCAGTAATTTAACGAGTTGGTATTTTGCTCCCTATGGATACGCTATACACGAATGCCCTGTCTGACTGCGTTAAGCAGACAGGGACGCCACCGAAGTTTCGTTCAAAAACTTTCGACAGGTTCATAAAAAAATGTTCATTTATTTATCCGATGTTCATTATAGCTTTGCGGCCTTATGACGTTGAGAACGGAAGCATTTAAAACCTGGAAATTATCGGGTCCCATCATTTTTGGCGAGCTGACACAAATGGCGCTCGGTATCATCGATAGCATTATGGTAGGTAAAATCAGCTATCAGCAACTAGCTGCCTCAGCGTTGGTAAACAGCGTTCTCAACATTCCATTCGTATTGGGCTTTGGTATGACGATGGCCATCTCACAAACCGTATCCATGGCCAATGGCCGGAGAGATAGTTTAAGAGTATCGCATTATTTATACAACGGTTTCTGGCTCTGTAGCATCTCCGCCATTATCATTGCGGTGGGCCTCGTTTTAAGTAAAAATGTATTGTATCATTTAGGTCAGGATGTAGAAGTTGCCCGGCTGGGTGCCCCCTATCTGCAAATCATGAGCTGGTCCATTATTCCGATGATGATGTTTATTGTAATCAAACAATTTACCGACGGACTGGAACGCACCAGGACAGCTATGCTGCTTTCACTGGCTGCATTGCCCATCAATATTTTCATCAACTGGTTACTGGTGTATGGCAACTGGGGTTTTCCACGCCTCGAATTGAGCGGCGCAGGCTATGGCACTTTAATTACCCGTATTCTGATACTGATTATTTTTGTGGCGGTATTATTTGTGCATCCTTTTTTTCGTCGCTATATCGCCGTAAGAAAAAACCAGTGGAAAATAAACGGACATACCATCAAAGAATTACTGCACATCGGCATTCCAGCAAGTGCGCAGGCAGCCATGGAATCGGGCGCCTTTGCGGTATCCAGCATCATCATCGGAACGTTGGGAGCTGTGCAACTGGCTGCCCATCAAATTGCATTGAACTGCGCCTCCTTTGCCTTCATGGTTTCATGGGGACTGGCACAGGGCGGTTCCATCCGGATAAGCAATGCATGGGGCCGCAACAACTGGAAAGATATTTCAATCATTGGCAAAAGCACCCTGCTCAGTGGTGTTGCTTATGGCATTATTGGGGTGCTGTTTTTTGTACTATTCAGAAATCTTTTACCACTGATATTTAACAACGACCCCGATGTAATGGCGCTTGCAGCCGTACTGATGTTGTATGCCGCCATTTTTCAAATTTCGGATGCCACACAAGCTATTGCAGTCGGTTTATTAAGAGGTATTAAAGATGTGAAAGTACCTACCATGTACATAGCCCTTGCGTATTGGGTAATCGGTATTCCCGTAGGATGCTTAATGGCCTTCACTTTTAAAATGGGTGCCGCAGGTATATGGATTGGTTTTGTAAGCGGACTCACTTTTTCGTCGTTGCTTTTAAATAAACGATTCTTCAAAATGCTACAACGTAAAGAAGCCTGATTTTTTCCGAAAACATTTTCAAAGAAAACTACATCAGAATAAAAACAACCATGGGCCGGGAACTGTAGAACCATGCTCAACATTGTTCCGGATATACTTCAGGTCCGGAACAGAACTGACTGGCTTCTTCCACCTCTCCTTTGGGGAAGCCGGGTGGGTACCTCATCTGACTTTCCACTTCTATGCGGTCGAAGATCCCGATTTTTTCGGGGCAGCCATTGAGCAAGCGAACATCTATGAAGCTTTTTCCACCGTATGCATTTTGTCTGCTAATTTCGCAACAAACGCACACACCTGTTTATGAGCAAAACTGAGCACCGATATTTTGTAATTAACAAACCTTACAACATGGTATCACAGTTTGTAAGTTCGGACGAGGTGGCATTATTGGGCGACCTTCATTTTAATTTTCCAGCAGGAACGCATGCCATTGGCCGACTCGACCAAAACTCAGAAGGCTTATTGCTTTTAACCACCAACAAAAAAGTAACCCGCCTGCTGTTTCTAGGCGATACCCCACACAAGCGCACGTACCTGGTGCAGGTAAACAATTCTCTGAGTCCGGAAAATTTACATCTGTTACAAACAGGAATCAACATCCGTGTAAAAGGAGGTATTGACTACACCACCCCGCCCTGCCATGTGGAAATAGTAGCGCAGCCGGAACTACTTTATAATAAAGCCATTACCCTTCCCCAGTATGGTCCGCACACCTGGCTATTGATCACTTTAACCGAAGGCAAATTTCATCAGGTAAGAAAAATGATGGCCGCTATCCGCCACCGTTGCAAAAGACTCATCCGTGTGTCAATAGAAGAGCTTACATTGGGTAATCTTGAACCTGGCTGTGTAAGAGAAATGGAAGAGAGCGATTTTTTTAATCAACTCAATATTGGTGAGCCACAATCATAAAACGGGCTTTGTAAAAAACAGTACTTCATTCTTTCAATAAATTTATTATGAAAAAAGCATTGGTAATCGGAAGCACCGGACTTGTAGGCAACGAATTGATTCAGTTGCTGCTGGCAGATGGCGGCTATGCCGTAACGGCGTTGGTTAGAAAACCAATTCCAATCAATCACAATCAACTACAGCAAGTTGTATTTGATTTTGAAAAACCGGACAAAAGTGTGGTGTTTGCAGATGAAATTTATTGTTGCCTTGGCACCACCATCAAAGTAGCCGGCAGCAAGCCTGCTTTCTACAAAGTTGACTTTGAATATGTGTTGAGCATTGCCCAAATAGCCCATGCCAATGGAGCCTCTAAATTTGCGCTGGTTTCCTCTATGGGCGCTAATAAAGACTCTACTATTTTTTATAACAAAACAAAGGGTGCCATTGAAGTTGCAATAACTGAAGTAGGTTACAGAAGCCTGTATATTTTAAGACCCTCCGTACTACTCGGCGACCGTAAAGAATTTAGACTGGGCGAAAAAATTGGCAAGGTCTTGATGTCGGCTATTTCATTTGCCCTACCCAAAAAATATAGACCCATTGAAGCCCGGCAGGTAGCTAAAGCAATGATTGCCTGTATGAGTTCTGACAAAAGCGGCGTACATATTCTGGAGTCGGATGCCATTGCCGATTTATAATAACCGGTTAAAGTATTGGCAATCCAAATCAAAAACAGTTTATTCAAAAGCCCATACAGTTCTGTGACGAAACTGTGAGTATTTCAAATGAACGGATTGGTTTGGAAGGTTTTGAAACCAGCAAATGCTATGATTAGTACGCTGCTGAAAGTTTACCAAACCTTTGCCCAATCAAAGCCGAAGCATTGACATACACCCCAATCAAAATTCAACAGGTTTTAAACAGTACATTTACAAAATGAAGTTTCAAGTATTTAGTGAATTATCTTATGAAGTATTCTCTCCCACCACTTTCATTTTTAATATACAAGCTGTCCGCTCAGCCAGCCAGTTAATACTGGAAGAATCACTGGTTACAAATCCTTTTTTAACTTTCGAAGAATTTACGTTGAATAACGTAGATGCAAGGTTTATCAGGATGGAAGTAAACAAAGGCGTTTTTTTTACCATTACTTATAATGCCGTTGTGGATGTGCAATACCAACTCATCAACGAATCAGTATTGGCACAACACATTCCCATTGTTGAATTGAATACAGATGTGTTGCCCTATCTTTTCCCAAGCAGGCATTGCCAAAGCGACAAGTTAAGAAAACTGGCTATCAAAGAATTTGGTCAAGTGCCGACTGAATACGAAAAAGTAAGTGCCATCAATGATTGGATTTTTAACAATACCGACTATATATCCGGTGCCACAGATTCTGGAACATCGGCCTACGACACGCTGATACAACGGGAAGGCGTTTGCAAGGATTTTGCGCATTTGGGTATTGCCTTGTGCAGGGCATTGGATATACCTGCCAGGTATTTTACCGGGTATGCCTGCAATCTAAATCCACCTGATTTTCATGCATGCTTTGAAGCATATATCGGCGGACAATGGATATTTTTTGACCCTACCAAACTGGTTCCAATCAACGGACTCGTGAGAATAGCCAACAGCGTGGATGCAGCAGATGCAGCCGTGGCAAGCTTCTTTGGCAATACCAATTGTACTTACATGAACGTTCGATGCAATCCATTGGAAGATGATTTTAAACCTTTCAATTCAACTACGGGTAAAAGAAGGGGTTTGTCTTATCAATAGACAGCTCCAATTACTGCACTGTACTTAATTTTATTTCGTATTTATTTCCCATTCGCTTTCATCCATTGCAAAAAACAAAAAACCTTTATTGCTAAAGGTTTTTCAAAGATAAAGTGCATGGATTACCATGATTCGTTTTCTTTAGGGACAGAGTAAAGACGGCTTGGATAGGGTTGGATTTTTAACAATACAAAGATGAATATATTTTCTAATAAAAAGCATAGATATTCGGAGGAAGTTGAGGTCAGTTCTTTTCTACAAGTTCAACCGATTATTTTAACACAAAAAGCTTTCCTCAATTATCTCGCTACCAGGTGTGCAAGGGTTGCCAACCTTTGAAAGGTTGGCAACCCATTTCCCTAAACGTTGGTGAGAAATGAGCTTGCGCTCTGGGCATAAAAAAACCTTTATTGCTAAAGGTTTTTCAAAGATAATGTGCATGAATTTTTCATGCCGGGTTTCATAGGGTTGGGATAATTCCAAAGGTTGATTCAGTAGGATTAGATTTTTAACAACACAAAGATGAAGCATATTTATAAGGCAGAAAATAGAAAAAACAAACAGGCTAATGTCAGTTCATTTCTACACGTTCAACCACTTATATTAAAACATAAAAAAATCTTCATTTATTTTAATGCCATCTGTGCAAGGGTTGCCA
>JBBQKO010000235.1:0-6719 GCA_038327005.1 Chitinophagales bacterium
TTATACCACTTAAAAAAGCTAACGGATGTAGTTGTATTCGTTTCCAACTCATCAGGGTATTCATCACTGCGTTGCAATAAAACTTTAGTGGTTAGTAGAAAATTAAAACCCTGCTTTTGAAACCTGAATACAATCGGCAAATGAAAAGCTCTTAATTAGGTGACACGATAAATCTCATCTAATCCTCTATAATTGTATAAAACAGGTTCTTCGAAAGCCTTTAAGGTGATAGAGTAACTGATATTGGTGTTGTTATTCAGATGCGAATTATCTCCAGCTGATTTTCCTGCAAAATTGCCGTGCGGAAAATACCAGGTAATACTTTCTAGCAATGGTTCAGAACCTTGCGGAACTGATACTGATTCAAACTCTGAGAATTTAAAAGCATTGCCTTCTTTAATAAATCTGAATGAATATCTTCTCTTGGTGTTCATCTTTCTTGATATATGTATGGTTCGGTAGTATATTTCATAACGGTTTGTTCTTGCATACATCAAAGGTTGCATGGTTTCAATTGTGTTCCAAATGTCCTGGTTATAGATTTTTTTAACGGGGCGATTGATCAGGAAATCAGGAAAGCCTGGAGGTAATTCAAGCATACCGGTTAGTGACAAAGGGAAATAGTTTTTATCTGCACTTACGGACTTTAATAAAATTCCATCTTCATTATTTAGTGCTTGGCAAAATATTTTAAATGCTTTAAGAAGTGCAAGCGTATCGGAAGCTGACCCTTTGTCGGAATTGTCAATCCTACCCGTATTGGTTTCAACTATTTCAATTTCTTCTATGGTAGGTTTAAATTTTTTACCCTTACAGGCAACTATTAAAAACAATATTAATAGCGCAATGAAACTTCTCATAAATTAGTTTAAACTTAGATGCAAACTAGCTGGTTATTCATAAAAGCAGTCAATTTCTTTTTAATTACTGATCCTACATTCCCGTTAGTTTCCTTCATTTTTATCATTTAGTAATTTCTGTAAAATGAGGAGCTTCATAAACTCAATACAAAAAATTAAAGCATATTTTTAAAGCCATTTTATCTCACGCTCATTTTCAATAAATCAATTATCAATGAAAATAACCAATCCCGTATTTAAAAAAATAGCTCCGTTTTTACTCATTGTAACTTCAACATTGTTTCATTCCATTGCAACACAGGCGCAGCGCTGCATGCCAGTAAATCTACAATGCGAATACATGGTAAATCCGTTGGGTATTGATGCCACACAGCCCCGTCTTTCCTGGCAATTGGCAGATAACAGGACCGGTGCAAAGCAATTGGCTTACCAGGTATTTGTTGATATCGATTCAACGGAAGTAGCCCACGCAAAAGGCAAAACCTGGCAAACAAGTAAACTGAATGATGCCAAACAACTCACCACTCTTAAAAGTAACCTGTTGCAACCGTTTACCAAATATTTTTGGATGGTTAAAGTGTGGGATAAAAACGATGTAGCAACGCTATCAAAAACAGCCAGCTTCGAAACCGGCATGATGCAAATGAAAAACTGGAAGGGCTTTTGGATCAACGATACAAGGGATATTAATCTTAAACCGGCACCTTACTTCAGGAAAGCTTTTGGTGTATCAAAAAAAATTATTTCGGCCCGGGCTTACATTGCAGTGGCAGGTTTATACGAATTGTATGTGAACGGGGAGAAAATTGGTAGCCACCGGCTTGATCCGATGTACACCCGGTTTGACCGCCGTACGCTCTATGTTACCCACGATATTACCACCCAACTTCAACAAGGAAAAAATGCAATCGGTGTATTGTTGGGCAACGGCTGGTTTAACCACCAGTCTACCGCTGTTTGGTATTTTCATGAAGCACCGTGGCGTGCCCGTCCTGCTTTTTGTATGGATGTGCGGATATCCTACAATGATGGTACGACTCAAACGATTACCTCGGGTAAAGATTGGAAGACTGCGTTGAGTCCGGTTATATTCAACAGCATTTACACCGCCGAGCATTACGATGCAAGGCTGGAAATTCCACATTGGAATGAGGCCTCGTTCAATGACTCTGCCTGGAGAAATGTAGATTACGCTGTTGCTCCATCTACCAATATCGTAGCACAGGTAATACATCCCATCCGTAATGTAGAAGAAATAGCGGTTGCTTCGGTCAATAAAGTAAATGACACCAATTATGTATTTAATCTTGGCCGAAACATTGCCGGAGTAAGCAGTATAAAAGTGAAGGGTGAAGATGGTACCATCCTCCGGTTAAAGCACGGCGAGCGATTGTATGCAAACGGCCATGTGGATATTTCCAACATAGATGTACACTACAGGCCTACGGATGATAAGGATCCGTTTCAAACAGATATTTTTATTTTAAAGGGAACCGGAGCGGAAGAGGCCTTTTTGCCAAAATTTAATTACAAAGGATTTCAATACATAGAAGTGACTGCCACAAAACCGGTTGATTTAAACAATAAAAGTATCGTTGGATATTTTATGCACAGCGATGTGCCACCGGTTGGAAATATCAGTTCTTCCAACCCTACAATTGATAAAATATTTTATGCAACCAACAACTCCTATCTGTCCAATTTATTTGGCTACCCAACTGATTGTCCGCAGCGTGAAAAGAATGGCTGGACCGGCGATGCACAAATCGCCATTGAAACAGGACTTTACAGTTTTGATGGCATTACCATTTACGAAAAATGGCTGGCCGATCACCGGGACGAACAACAACCCAATGGCGTATTGCCTTCCATTATTCCTACCGATGGCTGGGGCTACGAATGGGGCAATGGTCCAGATTGGACAAGCACCATAGCCATCATTCCATGGAACATTTATTTGTTTTATGGTGATGCCAAACTGCTGAAAGATTGCTATGGAAATATCAAACTTTATGTAGATCATATTGACGAATTGTATCCAACCGGAATTACAAGCTGGGGCCTTGGCGATTGGGTGCCGGTAAAGTCACAATCTCCCGTATCATTTACCTCTACTGCTTATTATTTTGCAGATGCTACCATCCTTGCAAACACGGCCAAACTGTTTGGTAAAAATGAAGACCTTCAAAAATATACGGCACTTGCGGCAAAAATAAAAGATGCGTTCAATGCGAAATATTTTGATTCAATCACTTGCTTGTATGGCAGTGGCCTGCAAACAGAATTGAGTGTTGCTTTGTATTGGGGGCTGGTGCCAAGTACTTTCAAAGCAAAGGTGGCCGACAATCTTGCAAAAAGAGTAACGGCAGATGGCGTAAAGCTAGATGTTGGTTTACTTGGCACCAAAGCCATCCTGAATGCACTCAGCGAAAATGGCTATGCAGATCTTGCTTACCAGCTTGCGGCAAGAAAAACCTTTCCTTCCTGGGGCTGGTGGATTGCAAATGGTGCTACCACCTTGTACGAAAACTGGCCCATCAATGCGGCATCCGATATTTCGATGAACCATATTATGTTTGGTGAAATTGGCGCCTGGATGTATAAGGCATTGGGCGGCATTAAACCGGATGCTTCGAAACCGGGTTTTAAAAATGTAGTCCTGCAACCGTATTTTGTAAAAGGCCTTACTCATTTCAATGCGAGTCATACAGGGCCTTTTGGTGCTATATTATCTGCATGGAAAAGAACTACCGCTGGTATTGAATACCATGTAACCATTCCGCCAAATTCGACTGCTACAGTGCTGTTGGCAATTGAAAAAAATCAGCAGTTATATAAGGATGGAAAGCTTGTTTTAAATCCAAATAAAAACTTTACAACAAATCTAAATGCAGGTAGTTTCCGGTTTGAAATAAAACAACCATAATCAATGGCAACAGACCAGCAGTGATTTTTTTCAGTAATGATTTCAGGGTTTTGAACCATTTAATTTAAAAATGAAAAGTGCTAAATTGTTAGCAATCCAGACCACCCATAAAATGCGGACGGTTGCCCAATAAAAAATAATTGATTGTAATTTCCATCTATATTTGAGAAACAATATTTTATCTAGCTTAAATTAACCTGTTATGGCTTTACCAAATATTTTTACCGCAGAAGTTAGCACTGCAATCTTTCAACGAATTAACCAGTTAACCCCTAATACCCAACCAAAATGGGGCATGATGAGCGTAGCTCAAATGCTGGCTCATTGCAACGTTACCTACGAAATGATCTATGAGAACAAGCATCCTAAACCCAATGCATTTTTAAAATTCATTTTAAAAACATTCATCAAAAAAAAGGTGGTGAATGAAACGCCTTATCAGCACAATAGCAAAACGGCCCCGCAGTTTATTGTAACCGACGCAAAAGATTTTGAGGCCGAAAAGCAACGCCTTGTAAGCTATATTAACAAAACCCAACAGTTGGGCAAAAATCATTTTGATAATCTGGAATCCAATTCATTTGGAAAGCTAACCAAAATGGAATGGAACAATATGTTGTACAAACATTTGGATCATCACTTATCACAATTTGGCGTGTGATGGAACAATGAAGCCAGGAAGATTGTGTGAATATAAAAAGACCTCAGCGGTAATAACCGGTGAGGTCTTTTTTGCTTCGAAGCGCTTTATGTTTTAGTCTTTCGTTAATAATACTTACCCAACCAAAATAATTTGCCTGGATTGTAAAGCGCAATTATTCAAACAAAAAATACATTCCTAAAAAAACGATTACTATCGCCACGGAGGTTAATCCAAATAAAATAACATTGTATAATTCCGGTATTGGGTTTAGTACAGTAAGGATACAACTGATAAAG
The DNA here is from genome assembly GCA_038327005.1 of Chitinophagales bacterium. Taxonomy (GTDB): domain Bacteria; phylum Bacteroidota; class Bacteroidia; order Chitinophagales; family Chitinophagaceae; genus Ferruginibacter. The sequence goes on from JBBQKO010000235.1 coordinate 4,726, forward strand.
CCAGTAAAGGCACCCAGCCCCATACAAATAAAACCATTCACCTGTCTTTTAGCATTGCGCAAACGCTTAAAGACTTGCAGGTTGCTGGCAATGGCTACTTCATCCATCCCCATTGAAACCAATTCTTCCTCTACAGCCTTTGGCTCAAGTTTGGCTGCAATCCATTGTTGAATGGTAGCCTGATCTACTGAAACAGTGTATGACATAGCAAGTGTTTTAAGCATCGTTATTTTTAATAGCACCCCTCAACCCGGATTTAAAATAGGAATAATTATTTAAACACGCAAATTCCGGAATTAAATTTTTTATCGGATGATTGCAATTGGCTGTTGTTGAAATACCTGCTTTGGCTTATCATTCAGCCTTGTTGGTGTACTTTAGAAAGTCATTATTCGAATTTCAAAAGTCATCTTTCTGTTCTTTATTTTGAAAAACTTAAAAGAGCACAATATTATTGATCAATACACAGTCAATGGACAACGGTAAAATTTGCGTAAAAACTTCAATGTGCAATACTAAATGATTGCAAGCCTTAAATTGTATGCGTACCTTACTTGCAATCAAATCCAGTTACTTTGGTTTGCTTCGTTTTGTACAATTCATGGCCCATACCGGCTGTTTATTTCATTTAAAAATCATTATAATATGTCAAACTCATTTACAGAAACCTTTTCATTGAAAGGCGAAGAAATTCTCAAAAAAATTAAAGAATTGATTGAAGAAGGAAATGTAAGAAAGATCACTATACATGATAAATCAGGAAAAGAATTGATGTCATTTCCGCTAACTTTTGGAGTGGTTGGTGCTGTATTTGCACCGATACTGGCGGGCATTGGTGCCATGGCCGCATTAATTGGTGAATGCAGCATTACGGTGGAAAGAGAAGGCGTTTAAATGCTGTTTTTATTTATGGGTGTTTCGTTGGCCAGAAAAAGAGGATGACTTGAAAGTAATCAGGTGAGAAGGTGAAGTTAAGTATCCATCTATTGTTTGGCAGTTCCTTGTCCGTAAGTCTTATCATTATAATTCTGAAAAGTACCACCTTTCATTTTGTGGGAACGATACATATAAGGATCGAAAAAGTAAGCCGGCATATAACCGCTTTTATTCCCCTTCTCCCAACGAATTGCAAATACATCTTCTCTGCCTTTGAAAACAGATTTGAAAAGTTGTATTTGATTTGGGAAAATTTCATCCATAAAGTTTATTTGAATGCTACATCTGCAATGATGGGTTTCCTCGTTTTGAAGAATGAGAACGTTTCACGGCTGTCTGTTTTAAGCCTGCTGGCAAAGTACCTTCGTTTCAAATACTTATTTTGCAGGCATTATTTCTTTTTGCTTTTAGTATTCTTTTTTACATCTTTCAATACTTGTTTCTCTTCGCTTTCCAGTTTACGCTGTAACTTTTTAATGTTACCTGCTGCTGCAAGATTTTCGGGTTGTATGCCTCTTTCCAACAACATTTTTCTTACTGCAGCACTATTGTCAACATGTTCCTGTTCAATTGGCTTATAACCTTTAAGGTCGTTGCTTTGCACATTTAAACTGGTCATTTCCGCAGCAAAATATTTTGCTTTTATACTAATGGTAGGCAAGAAGTCGGCAATAGGTCTGTTGTCGGGAACACCCATTTTCTTTTTAAGCATGGGCGTAGATAAACGGAATAATGCCTGGTCGCCTTTTGAACGAATAATTGCAAAACCCTGACTGTCAACTCCCCGTTCAAATAAAATTCCTGAAAGTTGTTTTTCAGTATGGCTTAATTTCTCACGGGCTTTTACTCTTTCAAAATCTAATAACCGTTGTTCTACCAATTCGGCCCTTCTTGTTTGCACTGCAAAATAATTTTGTGCAAAAGCTATTGCTGCTTTTCGGCTATCGCCGTTTTGTGCCACCAGGTAACAGGCATATCGTGTAAGGGCAATATCATCAATTTCCTTTTCAGCACCGGAACCAATTGCAACCATCTTCCTGACGTCAGGAAAATGGTTG
>JBBQKO010000236.1:0-6718 GCA_038327005.1 Chitinophagales bacterium
TGCTAATTCTTAAGATGGAAATGTCAAATGTACCACCGCCGAGATCGTACACAGCAATGGTTTTCTCTTCAGTTTTATTGAGACCAAGACCATAGGCAAGACTTGCAGCGGTAGGTTCATTCACAATGCGCAATACATCCAGCCCGGCCAGTTTACCAGCATCACGGGTGGCTTGGCGCTGTGCATCGTTAAAATATGCCGGCACCGTTATCACAGCTTTATTAACCGGCGTTTTTAAAATATGCTCCGCTCTTTGTTTCAATTCCTTTAGTATAAAAGAAGATAAATCAACCGGGGAGTAAAATTTATTACCCACGTGTACTTTTACCAAGCCATCCTTATTGTCATCAATTACTTTATAGGAAAAAAATGAAGCATTGTCCTTTATGTCATTGTAAGATTTCCCCATTAATCTTTTGGCAGAAAAAATAGTATTCTGTGGAGCACTTATTAATTTTTTTTTAGCCTCCTCCCCTACAGTGATATTCCCATTTTCATCAAAATAAATTACGGATGGCACCAGCGAACTACTTCCATGCTCCTTCAATGCGATTGGCTGTTTTGTCTCGGGGTGTATAAAAGAAACCAGACTGTTGGTGGTTCCCAAATCTATCCCTACAATGATCTCTTCTTTTTGTAAACTACCTGTTGCTATGTTAATGCCAATTTTTGCCATATTTTATCGCCTGTTTTTTATTTGATAAAAATGATTGCAGTGCTCTTTTATATCGTTTATAATTCACATCTGAAGCCATTTTAAATGGTGCCAAACTATTACCAATTGGTAAAGTAGCATCATCCCTATATCTTATTTAGCCAAGAGTGCAAAAGTAATAAATAATGCAGGCTGTTGACGGTAGTATCTGGGTGCATTCTTTCGAAATAGGAAAATAGTAGACATAAAAAAAGCCCCCTGCAATGCAGAGGGCCTATTATCTTTATTAAAATGAATTAATTATTTCCTTTAAATTCTACTCTTCTGTTCTTTGCCCGACCTGCAGCAATTTTATTATCGGCAATAGGATTTTCCACACCAAAACCTGTGGCGGTTAAACGATCAGCACTGATACCTTTTGCAACAAAGTAGGCTTTCACTACATCGGCTCTTTTTTGAGAAAGTACCAGGTTGGTAGCCGCTTTGCCCGAAATATCCGTATAGCCATTGATCGCAACACTTAAAGAAGTATGTTCCGCTAAAATTACGACGCCTTTACTTAATTCGGTTTTAGCTGCTGCTGTTAATTTTGCGCTTCCTGACACAAACTGAACATTATCTGCATTGAACGCATAGTCAGCCAGCACAGGGCAACCATTGTTTTCAGCTAACCCTTTTTCAGTTACACATTTATCTTCTTCATCATTCACTCCATCACCATCTGTATCTGGAACCGGGCAACCCTGGTAACGGGCTACACCTGCTACATCAATACATTTATCATTTTCATCATTGATGCCATCCTTGTCAGTATCTGGCACGGGGCATCCCTGGTATTTAGCTAAACCAGCTACATCAGTACATTTATCTTCACCATCAATAATACCATCACCATCTTTATCAGGGCAACCTTGTAAAGAAACAACACCGGCCACATCCGGACATTTATCGCTTTCATCCAGCACGCCGTCATTATCTCTGTCTTTTGGTGCTTCAATAGCAGGGGGCGGAGGTGGTAAAGGTGCAGGTTCAACAACTTTGCGCTTTTTTACATTCCCTGCAAAGCCGATACTGTGGTATAGATGGTAAGCAACATTCTCGGAAATAGGTACACGATATTGTGAATTCACCATGATAAACGATTCGTCGAAAAGGTTAAATTGTAAGCCAACTCCGGTTGGAATAAATGCACCATAATAGCCACTAACCTTCGAAACACCAGCACCTAAAGATAGATAAGGAGATACCACATAGTGGTCTGAAAGCAATTTCAGATTAGCAACGGCAGTTACATCTAATAAAAATTTAACACCCGTACTTGCCTTGTCGGGTACGGGATAATCCACAAAAGAACCAGAGGCAGTTCCTACAAAATCAAGATTATTGCTCAACCCTTCCATATAACTTAATGCAAGCCCTACATTCATCCGATCGGATTTTAACCAGTTTTTGTTTCGTATTACATTTGCCAAACCACCTGTTCTTAATTCAGAAGCGGTTTTAAAATCATTAAAAAGGAAGTGAAGTCCCAGTGCCGGAAGTTTTTTATACTTTTCCTGGCCAAAGGAATTTAGGAGTAAGCCGAAAGTAAAAATCGATAGAATAATTTTCTTCATATTATGTTAGTTTTCTTGTAATAGACAAAAGTAGTTGCTTCAAATCAAATCGTAAAAATTATTTCAACACCCAATCATATCCCTTTTTTAAAGCGTTAAAAAAGACTGAATACGCATTGCGAAAAAACATCACTTATTAAACTGGTTTTTTCTTACCCAATACCTCTACCTTAACTCTTACCAATCCCTGTGCGGTGTATCCAAGTTTTTTAGCAGCAGCTTTGGAAAGATCTGCCACCCGGCGCATTTTGGGATGCAACCGATCATTAACTTTAACGATCACCGACTTGCCATTTCTTACGTTCGTTACCTTTACCCAGGTACCTAGCGGCAACATGTTACAGGCACATGTGAACTTCGTTTGATTAAACAATTCGCCACTGGCTGTTTTTCTACCATTGAACTTATTGGCATAAAAACTTGCAAGGCCATAAATTACCCGCTTACTGGATGATTTGCTTTCGGTGGATTTTGATGTAGATTTTTTTTGACCGAAAGAAGAAGTGAAAGAAAATAAAAAAACACAAATTAAAATAAAACAGACAGGTTTACCTTTCGATTTCAGGATAGCAAAAAAATTATTCATAGTAAGCAAATAATTGGAAAATTTATTTATTTGAGAAATACGTTTCCCGTATCAATTTATCTTCTCCATAAATATCCTCATAAAACCTGATCTTTTCACCTTTTCCTTCACAACAAAAGTAGGTAATAAATAATGGAATCCCATTTTTCACCGGGATACGCTTTTTCACTTTGGCTTTTAACCAACTTTTGATAGAGTCTGTATTGTAATGAAATGATTCACCTTCCTTTAAATTCATACTATCATTTCTTGAAATATAAAATGCAAGTTGCTGCCATTGCTGCACACGCACGCAACCATGGCTTAATGCCCGTGATGCATTATCGAATAGATATCGTTGGTTGGTATCATGCAAATAAACACTGTAAGGGTTGCTAAAATTAAATTTCATTATTCCCAGAGCATTACCATCACCGCTGGCCTGCACTACATTGTAAGGTATTCCCTTTGTGTACTTGCTCCAGTTAACGGCTCCACCTTCTATAGTTTCGCCTTTATTATTAACCAGCCGCAGGCCAATGCGGGTTAAATAATTTGGATTCGTTTTTAGCTTAGGCAGGTACTGTTTGGCAATGATGCTACTTGGAACTGTCCATGTAGGATAAGTAACCATATCAGATATTATACTATACAAAAGAGGAGTTCTCGTTGCTGGTTTGCCACATATAATTTTAGACTCAAGTGCAACCGTATCATGGTCCCAAAGCTTTAGGTAAAAGGCAGGCAGGTTTACCCAAATATATTTTTCAGGCATTTCAGATGGCAATTGTTTGTAACGATCTAATGTGATTGCTATGCGCTTAAAACGCTCCACATCTGTTAAATTTAATAATCTTACCAGTGAGGCCGATACTTTTCCATCCGCTTTAATTCCTTTCTTTTTTTGATACTTTTTTATAGCTTTATTCAACTCTAGTGAGTCTGGTGAATCAATTTCGGTTTCAATGCAACCACTCTCCAATAATCTCTTCTGGATCTTTTTGATAAAAAAAACGGAGTCCTTTTCATCATTTACTTTAAATGGATAAGTTACGTAGGTATAGGTTGTTCTATCCATACTATCCAAAAACCGGGGTAAACACTTTTTCAATTCCTGGTAACCAAAATGCTTTGGCTGAACGGAATCAATCAGCTCCGAAAAATGCCTTTTTTTTATGAGCGACTGTAAGGTGTTTGTGTAAAAGTTTTTGTCCATTGATACCCCTGACTTTTTAAGAAAAGTACTATCAACCGGAAGCCTGCCCTTTTTTAAATCCCTTACTAAGTGCATAAAATCATCCGTTAGCATTAAATCTGCACGCATCCATAATTCTGCATCCATGCGTTTTAGCGAATCACTATCTAATTGCTTTTTTAATGATCGTAGATTTTTTAAATGATAGTCGCCGGGAAACAAGCCATACAATTCGCAATTTTGTATAAAACCGATTAATGTATCTGTCAATGGCATCCACTTTTCTCTACGGCTCCAAATGTTTGCATGTTCATTGTTTGTATAAAATTCATTTACTAACCCTATATATTTCAAATCAACACTATCATCAATTTTTCCACCATGCTGCAAAGCAAAAGCTAAGGCATGCTTAATGCTCTCACTGGTTTCCTTATCCATCCTATCTGGGTCAACCACAATTTTTTTCTCCCTAAGCGTATCCCCGTTATTGCAGGATAAGATTAATATCCAACAGAACAAATAAAAAACTGAAAGAGTTGGCGTATTTTGTTTACTCATATATAAGATGAAAATGTTGCTGCAATTAGGTACGGTTTTGTTTAAAGGCATTTCGCCAGGGTTTCATAACTTAGAACAAGATAATAAATAGCATCAACATTAAACCGGTATCGGTATTATTTTTTTTAAATCAGGCTATTGCTATGTTCTGCGAAAGATTCATTTCCGATAAAATATAGATTATCGCCAATTTGCAATTTTAAGTCTTATAAAGCCAGTGTTTGAAAAGATTCAAAAAAAATGGTTCAAATATGCCTTTCCAAAATAGACTTTTCCTAAATGATTGATTTGAGTGCCAACAATGGCTATTATAGTTTTTTGTTTAAAAATATAGAAAAGCAGTTAGCAACTATCGATGGAGTTATCATTTATATTAATGGTTTAAATTGTAAAATAGGTGACCAGAAATTCAAATACATTTTGCACTCCCTCTATACGCTAAGGTCACCCTCGCCAGCAATTGATTTGAATAAAAACAAAAGGGATTCTTTCAATGATCGGATGAAGGTAGATTTGATATTAGCAATAATACTTGTTAACCATTTTTGAGATTGCATTCAATGGAGCGCTTACTCTAATTGTTGATTGGCTTGATGAGACGATAAATTATCTGTTGATAGAGTTTGTTCACAAAAAAAGTGTAATTGCTGCTGCAACATGAGGCAGACATTTTTGACTATTGTACAATTGAAAACTTTGAACTTACTTTTTCAAAAAAGCATCAAATAATATTTATGAAAAAAATTACCGTAACAGAACGACTGCCTTATTTAATGAAAAGAATGAATGAAAAAGCCAAAGAATAAATTCTACTTTCCCTTCTTTTTATTACATGGAACACTGGAACTTTTTTTGGATTTATTTAATTTAATAACATGTAAACTCCATTAACAGAGCCGCTGAATTTTGATAATATATGTACGTTTTTTTTTCGGATAAAAATTATTTACCGCTAAAAGACAAGTAAAGCAATGTAAACTTTTTCAGGCATCTGTTCAATTGGGAATTCAATCAAAGTATTCCGTTCCTAAGTGATAGCCTTACCGTTCTGAAAGATAGAAAAATAAGGGAGTAAATTTAGTGTTGAATCCTCATCAAATATTGGGTTGAAACTTAGCAGTTTTTTCGTCCCCGGTTATATCGCTGTTACTTCGTATTTGAAGTTGAATGCTTGTGATCCATTCAGCGCAACCCTTTTGTAAAAGATATTCATTGATATCATTGATCACTTTCATCACCTCTTCATAGTTACCCTCAAGTGTTGTAGCAAAAGCACCCACCTCATATTTTACGTTGGATTGTTGTATGACTGCAATTGCTTCATCTACCCATTCATAAGGATGTCTGTCCTGAACAATTGGTAGAATTTGAATGGAAGCATTTACGATATATTGGTGCATGGTAAATTATTTTATCTGATAGTGCGTGCAATTTGCTGTTCGATCATCATTAGATCTGCCAACACAAAAGCAGTAACGGCTTCCAATACAACCGGCACTCTTAAAGCGATGCAAAGATCGTGTCTTCCTTTTACAGAAAAATCCTCTATTTCACCCGTTTCCACATTGATGGTTTGTTGCAATTTAGGTGTGGATGAAGTAGGCTTGATGGCTATTCTGAAAAGCAGTTCATTGCTATTGGTGATGCCCCCAACAATACCACCTGCATGGTTGGTGGCCGTTTTCCCATCCATATTTTCGATTGAATCGTTGTGCGCACTGCCAAACATTTTAGCAGCAGCAAAGCCGGTCCCAAATTCAATTCCACGAACAGCAGGAATGGCGAATACCGCATGACTGATTACAGACTCTGCAGAATCAAAAAATGGTTCTCCCAAACCAATTGGCAAGCCGTTTACTTTACATTCTACGATGCCGCCGATGGTATCTTTTGCCTCGATTGCTCTTTGTAAACCAACTTCAGTATCAGGCTCGCCCCCTATTTCTAAAATAGTTGCGACTACCTTAATATTACCTAATAACTTTTTTGCAATTACACCTGCGGCTACCAAACAAACTGTCAAACGACCACTGAAATGCCCGCCGCCCCTAAAGTCTTCAAAGCCCCCATATTTTCTACTTGCAACAAAGTCTGCATGCCCCGGCCTTGGCACAGCCCGTTGCTTTTCA
>JBBQKO010000237.1:0-6689 GCA_038327005.1 Chitinophagales bacterium
GCAATGGCTTAATCTTTTCCTGACGGTTGTAAATAGAAGAATAGATATTGTATATCTCTTCCCAGCGGTCAGGGCGCCCTTCATCATTCAAGGCTTTAATCATATCCAGTTCCTCGCCATTAGCCCGGAAAAATGATTCTTCTAAAATAACGATATACTCTGCCTTGTCAGGATTATCAATTAATTTTTTTACACAGATGTTTATGGCTTCATCATAATCGCCTTTCCGAAACTCCTTCTCGGCAACCTTACATCCGGAACTAATTGTTAAAAATAAAATTGAAGCGTAAATCATTTTTTTCATAAATCCTCCTATTTGTTCATTGTAAATACAAAACTGTGCCACCGTTTAACCGAACTTAATCATTTTTCAATATTGAATTAACCAAACTATTGATTTATTTGGGTTTCACCTGGGTAGCAAAAAAATTGAACAGCGCCTGCATTTATCCGGCAAAGGTCTATTTTAAAACTATATTTTGCCACACTTCCATTTCTTTCGCTTATCCTAGGTTTAATGATATTGGGGTCAAAAATGTTACAAGCATGTGAATAAATTTGCATTGCAATTTAGAACTGGTCTAAATTAAGAAAAGCTTTTGGCTACAATCATTGCAAACAAAGGATTTCATAAAGGTTGCATGAAGTAAAATTTTTTTAAAAGATTTGTTAAAGTTTTCGTGTTTGATGTTTAGTTTTGCACGGGTTTAAAAAACCTTTAAATACTTTAACCAATAAAATCAAGGATTGTGCAGCATACGACGTCGAAGAACATCACACGCCTCCTAACATTAATAACATTTTTTACATTGTTATTTTCTGCAAACCAAGCATTTGCAGGCGAAGCGGAAGGCAAAGCACTTTATCAATCCAAATGCCAACGTTGTCACCTTATAGATAAAAGAATGACAGGTCCGGCATTGCAAAATGTGCGCACACGATGGAGTGATAGTACGCATCTTTATAGCTGGATTAAAAATTCACAAGCTTTTTTAGGAACAGGTGACCCTTATGCTAATGCATTATACAAGCAGTTTAATAGTATAATGCCTGCTTTCGCAGAGTTGAAAGACGCTGATATTGCTGACATCCTAGTTTACATTGATGCTGAAGCCACCAGATTGGCCGATAAAAACAAAGTTGTAGCAGGTGGCCCAATAGCTTCCGTTGAAAAAAGGGATAATTCTACCCTATACTGGATATTGATTGTTGCCCTTTTGTTTATCGCATTGGTTCTTGCCCGTTCGGTAAAATATTTAGATGGTTTAGTTCGCCAGAAATTCGATGACCCTACTCCTGATAGAACGCCATTCTGGAAAAAACGTAAATACCGCCCATTGGTGGGAATTCTAGCTTTAATCTTTTTTTCATTACTGAGTTTGGCTATGTGGGATAGCGCTACTTCACTTGGTCGCCAGCAAGGTTACGCCCCTGACCAACCAATCGCTTTTTCGCACAAAGTACATGCCGGAATTAATAAAATTGACTGTAAATACTGCCACGTAGGGGCCGAACGCGGAAAATCTGCGGTTATCCCTTCTCTAAGCGTTTGTATGAACTGTCACTACAATATTCAAGGTGTTAACGGATTAGACCCTAACTACCCTAAAGCAGTTTACGATAAAGAAATAGCTAAAATTTATAGCTATATAGGATTTAATACAGAAACCCTCAAATATGAAAAGGAAGCAAAACCAGTAGAATGGATAAAAATCCATAATCTTCCTGATCACGTTTACTTTAACCACGCTCAGCACGTTAAGGTGGCTGGCCTAGAGTGTCAAACTTGCCACGGTCAGGTGCAAGAAATGGATGTAGTGCAGCAAATGGAAAATTTATCTATGGGCTGGTGCGTAAACTGCCATAGAAATACAAACGTAAACTTTACAACTAACGAGTTTTATAAACCATACGAAGTGTTGCATGAAAAATTGAAAAATGGTGAAATGACGTCTGTAAAGGCGGCAGACATCGGTGCAACTGAATGCCAAAAATGTCACTATTAAATTAATTCAAGCATCACTTAAAATTCTAACCATAATCAAATGGCAGAAAAAAAATACTGGAAAGGCCTCGAAGAATTAAATCAGGCACCGGAATCCACTCAACTTACCAAACCAGAATTTGGCGAAGATATTCCTGTGGAATTTTTTGACAGCAGCAATGACTTAACTCAGTCAAATCGCCGCGACTTCCTTAAAGTAATGGGCTTCAGCCTTACCGCTGCTACCGTTGCTGCAGGATGTGAAATACCTGTCAGAAAAGTTGCACCATATATTTTTAAACCGGAAGATGTTATTCCTGGCGTTGCAACTTGGTATGCATCATCGTTTATTAATGGTGGCGATTATTGCAGTATTTTAGTTAAAACGCGCGAAGGTCGCCCAATAAAAATTGAAGGTAATAAGGAATCAAAAATTACAAAAGGTGGAACATCTGCGCGTGTTCAAGCTAGCGTGCTAAGCTTATATGATACTAGCCGCCTGCGCAATCCAATGGTTACTGGTAAACGCGGATTTACTAATGTTGCTTGGGATGAAGTGGATAAAGCCGTTGCCGGCAAATTAGCCGCTAATCCTAATGCGAATGTCCGCATACTAACCTCAACAATTTTAAGCCCTTCTACTAAAAAAGTATTTGCAGCCTTCACCGAAAAATATCCAAATACAAAAGTATTAAGCTACGACGCACTTTCATACAGTGGGATGTTAATGGCTAACATGGCTTCTAAAGGCAAAAATGCAATTCCCGATTACAACTTTGCAAAAGCAAAAACAATCGTGAGTATTGATGCCGATTTCCTTGGAACATGGATTTCCCCAGTAGAGTACACTAAAGGGTATACTTCAAATCGCAAGGTTTCTAAAGAAAAGCCTGATATGAGCAGACACTACCAATTCGAAAGTCGTATGTCACTCACAGGTTCAAATGCCGATTATCGCGTAGCTGTTATGCCTTCTGAATTAGGATTAGTTGCGTTAAATTTATACGATGCCATCACTGGAAAAAATACCGCAGGTGGTGCAAAATTGAAAGATGAAGCTAAACAAGCTCGCTTAATGGAAGCCGCTGAATGGTTAAAGAAAAACCATGGCGCTTCTTTGGTAGTTTGCGGATGCAATGATCAAAATATACAATTAGTAGTTAATGCTATTAATGATGCCTTAGGTAACTATGGTAACACTATTTCTTTTACTCATGCGAACATGCTTCGCCAAGGTGATGATAATAGTGTAAAGTCGCTAGTTAGCGAATTAGCAGCTGGTCAGGTGAATATTTTAATGGTTTACGACTGTAATCCAGTTTACGACCACCCTATGGGAGCGCAATTGGCTGATGCAATGGCAAAAGCGGAATTGTCGATTTCATTCGCTGGAAACATGAATGAAACGGCTCAAAAATGCGCTTACGTATGCCCTGATCACCATTTTCTAGAATCTTGGAACGACGCTGAACCTAAAAAGGACTATTTCTCTTTAGCTCAGCCTACCATAATGAATTTATTTGATACCCGTCAAATGCAAGATTCATTGCTCATTTGGAGCGGTAGCACAATGACTTACCACGACTTTATGATCCAAGCTTGGGTTAACGGTCCGTTGGCAGGTAGTGGTGATGCCATGAACGAATTTAATAAAGCTTTACAAATTGGTCTTTGCCAGCCTCAAAAAGGCGACGATATGACCGTTGGTTTAGATAGTTTAGTTGCTGCAATTGGCGATGCAAATGGCAGCAATTCAGCTAATATGGATATCAGCGCTCCAGCTACTGCAATTTTAAGCATGGCAAAAGGCGGACTAGAAATTCAGTTCTACGAATCAATAGCTATTGGTGATGGAAGATATGCTGATAATCCATGGTTACAAGAATTACCAGATCCTGTTTCTAAAATTACTTGGGATAATTACCTGAATGTTTCACCTGCTTATGCACGTGAAAATAAATTAGAACACGGTGATATCGTTAAGATAGAAGTAAATGGTAAAGAAGCAATGCTACCTGTTTGTATCCAACCTGGACAAACCATAAACGCTGTTTCTGTTGCCCTTGGTTATGGAAGAACAACATTAGGAAAAGGTGGTGAAGGTGTTGGTGTAAATGTTTACCATTTATTAGATGCTTCAGGACCTTGTGTGAGCTATATGGCAAGTAATGTAACGTTAACCAATACAGGCAAAAATGTTAAATTGGCTCAAACGCAAACGCACTTTAGTTTAAATGACGGTTTGGGCATGCGTCGTATTGTTAAGGAAACTACATTAGCAGAATATCAACATAAAGCAAATGCCGGTAATGAAGATCGTGAAGAGGCTTTAGCATGGAAAGATGTTACTTTTTACCCCGATTATTTTGGTAAAAAGAACGGATTTAACTGGAGCATGGCAATCGACCTTAACTCTTGTGTTGGCTGCGGCGCTTGTGTTATTTCATGTAATGCTGAAAATAATATCCCAATAGTTGGTAAAGAAGAAGTAATTCGCTCACACGAAATGCATTGGATGCGCATCGACCGTTATTATGCGGGAGATGAGGAAAATCCGGAAGTGGTTTACCAACCTATGATGTGTCAACATTGTGAAAATGCACCTTGCGAAAATGTTTGCCCTGTAGGTGCTACCAACCACAGTTCAGAAGGCTTTAATCAAATGGCTTATAACCGTTGTATCGGAACACGCTATTGCGCGAACAACTGTCCTTATAAAGTGCGTCGTTTCAATTGGTTCGATTATGGAGCTGCCGACACATTTGGCGCTATGAATGATCCAAAAGGAACGGAAGACCTTGGTTTATTAGAAGATTTAACCCGTATGGTGTTGAATCCAGATGTAACCGTTCGTTCACGTGGTGTTATCGAAAAATGTTCATTCTGTGTTCAACGTATTCAAGAGGCTAAATTGGGCGCTAAGAAAGAAAATCGTGAGTTGAAAGACGGTGAATTCCGCGTGGCTTGTCAAAGTGCTTGTCCCGCAGATGCTATCACTTTTGGAAATAGCTACGATGAAAATAGCGCTGTTGTTCACGAAGCGAAAGATGAACGCACATTTGGAATTTTAGAAGAATTCCATTGGGTGCCATCAGTATTCTATAAAACGAAAGTTAGAAATAAAGACAAGGCTGATCATAACAATGAGGAAGCATTGGATATCATGGATTTATATAATTATAAATAATTAAATAATTATGTTTGTATCACCTTTAAGGGAACCATTAATACAGGGTCATAAAACCTACAAACAAATATCAGATGATATTTGTGCGCCGGTTGAAGCCAAACCCAGCAAAGCCTGGATGATTGCAACAACGCTTTCGGGGCTGCTTGCATTAACCGGCTTTATTATGATAGGCCTTACCATTACTTATGGTATTGGTTTATGGGGATTAAATAAAACAGTAGGTTGGGCATGGGATATCACCAATTTCGTATGGTGGATCGGTATTGGTCACGCGGGAACATTGATTTCAGCAATCTTATTATTGTTCCGCCAAAAATGGAGAACAGGTGTAAACCGCTCTGCTGAAGCAATGACAATCTTTGCCGTAATTTGCGCCGGTATGTTCCCTATTATTCACATGGGACGCGTATGGTTAGCGTTTTTCATTTTCCCTTATCCTAATACACGCGGTCCTGTTTGGGTGAACTTTAACTCACCGCTATTATGGGACGTATTTGCAATTTCTACATACTTCACTGTTTCGCTCGTATTCTGGTATACCGGTTTAATTCCAGATTTAGCAATGATTCGCGACCGTGCAACAACCACTTTCCGTAAAAAAATGTATAATATTTTTAGTTTTGGATGGAAAGGAACAGCAAAAAACTGGCAGCGATTTGAATCCATATCTTTAGTATTAGCAGGTTTATCTACGCCACTTGTATTATCGGTGCATACAATAGTATCCTTCGACTTCGCAACTTCAGTAATTCCGGGTTGGCATACAACAATCTTCCCACCCTATTTCGTAGCGGGAGCAATTTTTTCGGGATTTGCAATGGTATTAACATTGATGTTGGTGGTGCGCAAAGTATTTAATTTGGAAGAATATATTACACTCCATCACATTGAAACTATGAATAAGGTAATTATTCTTACGGGTTCAATTGTAGGTGTTGCTTATATTACTGAGTTGTTTACCGCTTGGTATTCACAAAATCAGTATGAACAATACGCATTCTTAAACAGAAGTACCGGTCCTTACTGGTGGAGTTACTGGGGTATGATGACGTGTAACGTTGTATCACCGCAGTTGTTTTGGGTTAAAAAATTAAGAAGAAGTGTTGTATTTACTTTCTTCATGTCGATATTTATTAACGTGGGTATGTGGTTTGAGCGTTTTGTTATCATTGTTACCTCTACACACCGCGATTATATTCCATCTAGTTGGACAATGTACTATCCAACCTATGTGGAAATATTTATATATCTGGGGACTATCGGATTATTTATGACGCTGTTCCTGATATTTGCCAAAGTGGCGCCGGTAATTGCTGTAGCCGAGGTGAAATCCATTTTAAAAGTAGCAGGTGATCAATATGTGGGGCCAAACGCAACACAAACAGAACAGCATCACGATGAACATAAAACATTAGTTTAATACAGTTTAAATAAAAGTTTGCAGATGGCAAATAAAAAAATAATTTACGGTTTATATGAAGATGAAACCGTACTTATAAAAGCAGTTAAAACAGT
>JBBQKO010000238.1:0-6687 GCA_038327005.1 Chitinophagales bacterium
CGCCATGGTTTTGCTCGTGAAAAGGTTTTTACGATAAGCAATCAAACAGCCACCTCCATTAGTTTTGAATTACAAAATGATGAGCAGACCTTGTCCGTTTACCCGTTTCAATTTTCATTTTCACTTATTTATACTATTGAAAAAAACAACCTTACTGTTACATACGTTGTAAAAAATATTGGTAATGATGAAATGCTTTTTTCAGTGGGAGCCCATCCTGCTTTTAAATTGCCGATTGCTGATGAACTTGCTTACGAAGATTATTACCTGTTGTTTAATAAAACCGAAAATGCCGGGCGCTGGCCAATCAGTGCAGTAGGTTTGATCGAGTCTGCTCCAACTGCTTTGCTGGAAAATACCAACCGGTTACCGTTGACAAAATCTTTGTTTTACAAAGATGCCATCGTATTAAAAAATCTTGCATCGGACTCGTTGGAATTGAAATCTGATAAACATCCCATCGGTTTTACTTTTACTTTTAAGGGATTTCCCTACCTCGGAATCTGGGCTGCAAAGGATGCTGATTTTATTTGCATTGAGCCATGGTGTGGCATTGCGGATAGTGTAAACAGTAACCAGGTATTTGGAGATAAGGAAGGAATTGTGAAGCTAGGCGCAGGAGAGATGTTTGAGCGGAGTTGGGGTGTGATGGTTTAGAATGGTTGTATTGTTGCATTGTTGGATTGTTGGATTGTGGCTTTAAATAACTGGAATTAAATAATAATATTGGTGCAAATTTTTAACAGGAACTTTAGCAGGTTTATCATGGCTGATTATCGGAGTTGGTTAAGGCGGGAATGAAGGAGTATTTACAGTAATTTGCTACCCGAACGATTTGTTAGGAAAGTTGAAATAAAATTTTGAGTTTTAAATTTATTTCTGAGAGTTCAGTTTGATGGAGTTTTCCCAAAAGACCTTTCGCTAAAGATTTATCTAAAGTTGCAATTTTACTTGTCCTGATAATTGAAGATACTTTCAACCCATTTGCAGTATCAGGAGAAATGAGCATGTCTTACAATTCCTTTCAGTCGCTTTGCGTAGTGATGAAGCAGACAGTAAGGTCAAGTTTTGATTGGGCTGGTACTAAGGCCGGTCTTAATTTACTGCCAGTCAAATCAGTGAATGGAAAAGTGATTAGTACAATGTCGCCCTTATTCATTGTACAGTTCTTTTAAGTCTTCTTTAGAATACAAATCCTCTTCATCTTTTAAAAAATTAAAAGTTTGGCTGTTTAATAATAGTTGTTGAATTCCTTCCGCCAGACGCTGTTCTTCGCAACGTTTTGAAATGAAGTCTGCAAAATCAGCAGTCTCTTCCGCTTTGTTGTCCGGAAGTTGGTTAATGGCCTTTAATATTCTCTCAATAATTAATTCTTTGGTCATAGCAAATAACTTCATATTCATATATACAAATACTATTTCATCTGGAGGGGTGTCTTAAATCAGGGCGCATTCCAAATCGGAGCATGGTGCAGCAACCTTTATAATAAGCAGCAATCTTCTATAACCTCTGAAATTATTGGTTATTTTCTAATCCGGGGTTTGAAATAAGCACTGGATCTGAATACTCCATTTACAACCCTTTACCACGCATGTACACAATGTAATTGGATTTCAGGGAGTCGAATTGTTTACTTTGTAGTTAGCGCTGTCAACCATTTATTTGAAAAATACTTCATCCGGATATTTGTTACACAAAGATGGGATACTCGTCAGGTCTGGAGCCAATAGTCCACTATTATACAAATCTGTTTACGTTGTATTAATGGGAGCTTATGGACAATCAGTTTTTATAAAATGCTAACCGAACAGCTATAAAGTAACAATGCCATCTTTTCAAAGATGGCATTGTTACACTGAGTAATTATTCATTAAAACGAATATTCCTAACCTCTTTTCTTCTCAATTTTTTGCTGTTAATCAGCGCTGTTTTATTGTTAAAAAAAAACTTTAATACCGCAGCCTACTTTAATATTTTGGTGTTACGCCAATATTGTAAAACATAAAACTCCATTTGTCTGCTTGTTCTGCAATGGTTTGTTTGGTGCTTTTACCTGCACCATGACCAGCCTTTGTTTCAATGCGGATGAGTACTGGATTTTCACCTGTTTGTTTCTCCTGCATGCTGGCCGCAAACTTAAATGAATGTGCCGGTACCACCCGGTCGTCATGATCCGCAGTGGTGATCATTGTAGCCGGGTATGCTGCTGCTTTTACATTTTGAACCGGTGAATATTTGTAGAGATAATCGAACATCTCTTTACTATCTTCCGATGTGCCGTAATCATAGGCCCATCCAGCGCCTGCGGTAAATTTATGGTACCGCAACATATCCATTACGCCTACTGCCGGAAATGCTACTTTACACATATCCGGTTGCTGCGTAATGCAGGCACCTACCAGTAATCCGCCATTGCTTCCACCTTGTATGGCCAGCATATCCCGGGACGTATATTTATTGTCAACCAGGTATTGTGCCGCAGCTATAAAATCATCAAATACATTTTGCTTTTTTGTTGTAATGCCCTGCTCATGCCAGGCCTCACCATACTCACCGCCGCCCCTGATATTGGGGACTGCATATATTCCGCCGTTCTCCAATAAAATCATATTGGAGGTGCTGAATGCAGGCGTAAGGCTCACACTAAACCCACCATAGCCATACAGCAAACATGGGTTTTTACCATCCAGTTGAATGCCTTTTTTGTGGGTGATGATCATGGGTATTTTTGTGCCATCCTTACTGGTGTAAAATACCTGTTTGGATTCATACTCTTCTGGTTTAAACTGCACCGTTGGTTGCTTGTACAAAGCTGTTTTACCGGTATTGATATCCAGTTTGTAAATGGTGTACGGTGTGGTGTAGCCCGTATATCCATAATACAATTCTTTGTACTCCTTCTTGGCATAAAAACCACCTGCAGTTCCTAAACCGGGCAATTCAATTTCACGAATTCTTTTACCCGTCATGTCGTGCTGATACACCTTGCTAACCGCATCTTTCAAATAGGTGCAAAAAATAAATCCCCCGGCGGATGAAGCGCTCAATACTTCGGGAACCGCTTCAACAATGGTTTTCCAGTTGGCTTCTGCAGGATTTGAAACGGCAACTGTTACCAGTTTGCTGGTAGGTGCATTCCTGTCGGTTTGAATATAAAAATTATTTTCATCGGCTTCAACTATTCCGTGCTCGTTCTTCATATCCGTTACCAGTGCAACGATTGCTGCATTGGGTTTGGTTAAATCCAGTACCTGTAATTCATTTCCGTAAGTGGCATTGGCAGCACTGATTACGAGCCATTTTTCATCATCTGTTACGCCACCGGAAATGTATCGTTTCGGTTGGCCGACACCGTCGTAAATCAATTTGTCTTCCTTTTGTGCCGTTCCTGTTTTATGGTAAAATAGTTTATGTTTATCAGTTACACCGGCAAGAAAGCTACCTTGTTTTGGACGGTCATAAGTGCTGTAAAAAAAGCCGTCATTTCCCTTCCAACTGGCAGAACTAAACTTGATGTCCTGCATCGTATCGCCCAACTGTTTTTTTGTAGCGGCGTCTACAATGATTATCTTTTGCCAATCGCTGCCGCCTTCCGAAATATTGTACGCTGCCAACGAGCCATCTTTTGAAAAATTGATACCGGATAGGGAAGTAGTACCATCTTTTGAAAACGTATTGGGATCCAGGAATACTTCTGCTGCCCCTCCGTTTACAGGTTCCCGATACATAACCGATTGGTTTTGTAAACCCGAATTTTTACTGTAGTAAATAAAATTTCCTTCTCTTGTAGGCGCTGAGTATTTTTCATAATTAAAGAGGTCTTCGTAGCGCTTTGCAATGGCATCTCTGAATGGAATTTGTTTCAGGTAATTTTGAGTTACTTCGTTTTCCGCTTTCACCCAGGCACCTGTTTCGGCGCTGGTATCATTTTCAAGCCAGCGATAAGGATCGGCTACCGCATTACCAAAATAATTATCAACGACGGAGGTGTCTTTTTTTGTTGCAGGGTACTTCACTTCAATTGTTTTAAAATTTGAATTGGTGGTTTGCGGACTGTTGTTGCATGCAGCTAACAACACCACGCCGGTTAAAAGGAGATACAGTTGCTTCATATTTTTTTATTTAGCTGAAAGGTAATTTAATTCAATAAATATGAAGGACACTGTTTTTTGAATGGTTACCATGGATTAATACATCATTATTGTAATGGATGAGTGTTTAAGATAATTCATTTATTTAAGGGCATCTCTAAAAATTCATTTTTTATTTGACCTCACCTTTCATTCCTCTCCCCCGAAAAATTCGGGGTCTTCGACAAAAGAGAGAAAAAGGTAAGTTTTTAGAGATGCCCTTAATTAATCACTTCAAACAACAGTACCTGAGATTGCTCCAGCGGATTGAAATTATTGTCGGCTACAAATACCAGTGTTTGGTGGCCGTTCGGTAATATTGGCCCAAAAGTTACACCTTCGATATTATCAATGTAAATGCCAAGGTCATCCATGTTGAACAATAGTTTTTTTGTAGCGGGCACAAAGCCGGTATTGTTCTTTAATGAACCAATATTTTTAATATTGGTAGCCTGGTTTAAATCAGTAATAAATAATTTGATGGTACAGGCCAGTCGCCCGGTTGAGAACGACCGTTCCAACACCAGCAATTTATTGTTGCCAATGCTAAGTATATCCGGTACACCATTTACTTTAAATCCATTTGGCGGAAAGGGCACATGTGCGACTGGTTCCAATTTATAAGCAAACTGGCGGGTATTTATTCGGGTAGCCACATCAAATTTTAAAATGCGGATGAAGGCGTTGTTGTCACTCGTATCAGCCCGCAGACCATCTTCATACAAGGGTTCTTCTACACTTGCAAAAAGCGTTTTATACTGATTGGCAAAAGTCATTCCTTCCAGCACACCGTTTTGACGGGGGCCTTTTTCGATGGATTGCATTTGAAGGTTTTCGGGTAACACATAGCTATGTAAATATTTTCCCTGCAATGAAATTCCGGTAATGGAAGGGTCGACCAAAACAGTATCTTTTCGGGATACGATTCTTTCTCCTTCGCTGCTCCATACCAATTGTTTCTGGTTTGGATTGTATCGGATAGCCTCTGGGTCGGGCGTGCGTGTTGGGTCTTGTTTGCTATTGGGGTATGGCTTTCCGTTGGGTTGTAACAATTGAACTACTCCGGTAAAATGGATACTGTCAATTCCTTTTTTTGACAATGCGATGCTAGCGGTGTAGTAACGGGCTGGGTTAATGGCACTCCGGTCATCACAGATAAAATAGAAGCGTTTATTGTTGGCGTCATAATCAATGCCTGATAAACCTCCTACAGTCGTATTTTTAAATTGCAAGGCGTATGGTATCTGATAAAGCCCAATAAACTTCAGGTTATTTATATTGCCCTTTTGCTGGGCATATAGCTGATCGGTAGTAAAGGCGGCGTAAATAAAAAAAATATGTTGGCAAAATAATAAAAGTATTTTGGAGTTAAATGAAAGCATATTGTAAAATTATTTTGCAAAATTGAGGTAATTCGGGGTAGTTATTTGTTAATTATTTTATTATTTGAACTTTCTTCAGAAGGTGCTGTTTATACAACCTTGAGGCATCGTTATTTCATGCTGCGTCGTTAA
Organism: Chitinophagales bacterium; assembly: GCA_038327005.1. Taxonomy (GTDB): domain Bacteria; phylum Bacteroidota; class Bacteroidia; order Chitinophagales; family Chitinophagaceae; genus Ferruginibacter. Next base: position 5,645 of record JBBQKO010000238.1, read on the forward strand.
ATTTGCTGCCCGGTTTTGTGCTGGTTTGATTGTATATCCAGCGTGCAATTTTGATAACTGTTGAAATTTTAAACCGTGCTTAATTATATTTGAATACTATGAAGTTTTTATCTGGTGTACTAATTCTATTGCTGATTTGTTTTGTTTCCTGCACACAAACGCAATCACCGCTAACAAGGGAGGAAGTAATTGCTGTAATCAAACGTTTTGATGAAGGCTGGAAAAATAAGGATTTAAAAAAAGTGGATTCTGTTTTAGCGCCATCCTATATTTATTTTACCCAATCTGGCGGAATATTTGCCAGGGAAAACCTGGTGCAAACTGCCGGTTCGCCTGATTACACATTGGATACTTTTGAACGGTCACATTATTTTGTAGAGCTTTTTGAAAATACCGCCGTTGTTAGTACAAAGTGGGTTGGAAAGGGAGCCTACAAAGGAGTGCAATTTGATGAAGTACAACGTTGCAGCATCACCATCATTAAAGCGAATGGTAAAGTTGAAATTTTAACTGAGCACTGCACTCCGATTAAACCTAACCGTGTGATCCATTGATCTTCAAGCTTCGTTTATTCATTTATGCAGAGGTAGTTCTAAAGTGTTTTTCTATCAATACAATCAAAATGATTAACGATTTTTTTGAAATCAAATAAGCTGTTAATGAATAGGCGCTCAACTAAAGCATATCTGCTATGAATAATTCCGAAGCTCAAATTATAGTGAAAGGTAAGTTGGTAGATGACCAAACCCGCTGTGTACATTATCGCAGTACACTTGATGTAATTGCCATTAAATTTAAATGCTGCAATTAGTATTATCCTTGTTATCATTGTCACCAAGAGAACGCAGGACATGCTGCGGCGGTTTGGGAGAAAGCATCCTTTAAAACAAAAGCAATCCTTTGTGGAGTTTGTTTAAAAGAGATGACCATTGCTGCTTATAAGGATTGTAATTATGAATGTCCTTTTTGCAAAGCATCCTTCAATCCCAAATGTATCAACCACGATCATCTCTATTTTGAACAATAGTATTTATTTCTTTTTA
>JBBQKO010000239.1:0-6684 GCA_038327005.1 Chitinophagales bacterium
TTTCTTCAGCAACCACCAGGCAGGCACATCCGTTGGAATAACATCATCGGGTAATTCCATTAAATTTTTATCGCTCCATTTCAACGTTTCAGGATCTCTGTGCGAGACAAGCAAATAGGCTAAATGATCGGCCAGGTTTACGCCTTTGGTTCCCGTAACAAGGTTGGGGGCAATGGTTTTGATTGATTGTATTAAGTCTTTGGCCGCATCATATTTTTTTGCTTCGTTACCTGTCAGTTTCTTCAAAAAGTTTTCTGCAAACAACGCGGTACTTTCTTGATTGACGGTGTAATCTGACAGCGAATTTCCAAGACCAACCACCAGTTTGTCGTCAAATACCTGGGCATGGCATTGCAGACAATTGGGTGCTACCACCAATTCTCCATTGGGTGCCTTTACTGCGGTGAAAGAATACGTAATATTTTTATTATCACCGGTTCGTTGTAAATAATTTTTCTCATCTTTTTGTGCCCCAAAAAAATATAAGGAATATGGGATTCCACTTTTGATATAATCGCCGGTAGTTAAATAGTTAAAGCCAATCGCTGCATTGCCGGTTCGCTGTTTACTGGGTGCTATAAATTCCGGTTTTTCTCCATCAACATATTTTTCGGTAAGGGTTACAAATGCCAAACAAAAAAACGTAATGAAAATTAAAACGATTATTTTTTTCATAATATGAAAATTAGCGATTAATTATTTGAAGTTATTAAACCAGGTGATGGCACAATGAAGCACCTTTAAAGAATGATCACCTGAAATTTGTCACCTTTCCTGTTTAGCTGCTTTATTGTTTCTGCAACGGTCACTGCAATATTTTACTTCCTCCCAGTTTTTCTCCCACTTTTTCCGCCAGGTAAATGGCAATTTGCATACCACACAAACCTTCGTAGGTAAGTTTAATTTTTTATGCGCCATTCATTTTAAAAATTATCTCAATCAGTATTACAATCGAAGTAAATGAATGTTGTGTAAAAAGTGCACGAATCAACAATGCCCGCAGTTGCGGGCATTGTTGATATAAATCAGGAGGCTGCTACCAGGCTTTCAGGCTGGTGCCATTCATTATTCTAACAAAGTAAACATGTTTGTTTTCGAAATAATCAGGTACTTTATTTTCCTTTTTCAAGTAAACCGGCCTAAAGTTGTATTCAGAAAAAACTTTAAAGTCTTTTTCATTGATACGGCTCATCAAATCGTTCGGGTAGGCAAGCAGTAGCTTAGTAAAAAGATAAGTGGCTTCAAACCCTTTAAAAACCAAGTCGTTGGGTTTTCCTTTGTACTTTTTGGCATAGCCCGCAGTGAGCATTTTACTGTAATCATCCCATTTGTTATTGTAATAAGGTGTTGTGAAATAAACTGGAAAATCTTCAAACTGGTCCTTTTTCGTCAGGCTTTTAAATCCGTCCCAATTGGGCATACCAATTAATGTGAGCGGATAAGATGTACTCAGATTAAAACAGGCACCAGAAAGTGTAAACGCAAAGTTTTCATCCAACGACGCACCAATGATGATGGTTTGACGGTTACTATCCAATTTCTTCTGTAAATATTCTGATGAAAAAGTACTGTCTAAATTGATCGTCTGGATGTTTAGTAAAGGCTTACGGTCGGGCTCATTGATATTTTTAAAATAGGCCGCAACCTTGTCTTCCTGTAATCCTTTTTTTCGTACCAGGAAGATCCGGTCGGTTCCATGATTCTGAAGAATGTAACTGTAAATAGCTTCGCAATGTGCTTTTAAAGTGGTATTCACCAACACTAAAAAGGGATTAGCAGTAATGCCGCCATCATTGGGATAGGTAGCCGAGATAAAAGGGATGTTTTTTGTAAGGGCAAAATCAGCCAATTGTTTGTATTCGAAATCTTTAACAGAGCCGATAATCAGATCAAGGCTGTCAATTTTTCGATTTTTAATTAAAAGGCCTACCGGGTTGGTGTAAGATTTCGTGTCGAAGATAAATGCTTTTACCTCCTGGTTTTGCAGTTTCAGTGAGTCTAAGGCCAATTGAGCGCCATTTACAAAATCAACTCCCGGTGTAATAAAATTGGGCATTCCCTGAACATACTTAAATTTACCTTCTTTGCTAAAAACCGAATCCAGGTAAAGCGGGGCAAAAATTCCCACACGAAAGGTGCGTACAACAGGGATCGAATCTTTTTGCGCCACCGCCTTTTGCAATGAAAAAAAAGCTAGTAGAAAACAGACGGCCGGTAATAAAATCTTATTCATAAATTTTTGATTCTGTTATTCATTGAACGCTTGCACCTCACTGCTATAAAAACTTATTCCCACTCAATTGTAGCAGGCGGCTTACTGCTGATATCGTACACCACCCTGTTGATGCCACGTACATTATTAATAATTTCATTCGATATGTCTGCTAAAAATTCGTAGGGCAAATGAGCCCAATCAGCAGTCATGCCATCTACAGATGTAACGGCTCTGAGTACTACCGTAAATTCGTAGGTTCTTTCATCACCCATTACTCCCACGCTTTTTACTGGTAATAAAATGGTACCAGCCTGCCATATGCCTGAATACAGATTGGCTTTTTTTAAACCATTGGTATAAATCGCATCTGCCTCTTGCAATAACCGTACCTTTTCTTCCGTAACATCACCCAAAATCCGGATACCAAGGCCTGGTCCCGGGAAAGGATGTCTGAATAGCATGTCATGTGGTATTCCGAGTTCCAACCCAACCTTTCTTACTTCATCTTTAAACAGGGAACGCAATGGTTCTACCAGAGAAAGTTTCATTGTAGCGGGCAGTCCACCCACATTGTGGTGCGATTTGATGGTCGCAGATGGTCCGTGTACAGAAGCCGATTCTATTACATCCGGGTAAATGGTGCCTTGTCCTAAAAAATCGATGTTTTCTATCCTGTGTGCTTCCTGGTCAAATATTTCGATAAAGCCTTTCCCGATGATCTTTCTTTTTTCTTCTGGGTCTGTTTTGCCCGCCAGCATAGTATAAAAATGTTCCTTTGCATCAATGCCTTTCACATTTAAACCTAGTTTTCCATACATTTCCAATACCTGTTCAAATTCGCCTTTGCGTAGTACGCCGTTGTCTACAAAAATGCCAAATAAATTATCGCCGCAGGCTTTGTGAATAAGGGTTGCTGCCACAGTGCTATCCACACCACCGCTCAATGCCATGATTACCCTTTTATCGCCAATTTTATTTTTTAGAGCGGCCACAGTATCGCTAATAAAATGAGCAGGCGTCCAATCCTGAGAGCAGTTGCAAATATTTACCAGGAAATTTTTAATGATCGTTTTGCCTTCTGATGAGTGGTACACTTCCGGGTGAAACTGCAGGCCATACAATGGCAACAAATTGTTACTGCTACGTTTAAAAGCCGCAACGGGGATGCTTTCAGTAGTGCCTAATATTTCAAAGCCTTCCGGTAAAGCTTTAATCGTGTCACTGTGACTCATCCAAACCTGCGAATGGGGCGAAACGTCCTTTAATAAAATATCTTCTTTTGTTTTTTCCAGTTTAGCCCTGCCGTATTCTCTTTTTTCACTTTTATCAACTCTGCCGCCAAACAATTTGGCGGTTAATTGTGCACCATAACAAACGCCCAGCACTGGCACCTTTGCAGCAATATTGTTGATATCTACCATTGGTGCATTTTCTTCATTTACTGAAAAAGGCGATCCTGAAAGGATGATACCTTTTAATTCGGGGCCAAATACGATGTCCCTATGAAAAGGAGTTATTTCGCAAAATACATTGGCTTCCCTTACCACACGGGCAATCAATTGCGTGTACTGAGATCCAAAATCAAGGATAAGAATTTTTTCCGTCATAATGCTGCGAAGGTAAATAATACCATTCAGAAAACCCTGACGCCTAAAGCTGGGTTTGTGACCTTAATTGAAAGCAAATTTTTGGGAAGTGGCTTTCTCCTGTTATAAAATCTGGTACCAGAAACCGGGGATCTGCCATTCAGTAATATAAATGACCAATGGTTTGTTTTTCAACTTTTTATTCCAAATCTTTACACAAAAATTAACCATGAAACAATTATTATTTTCCCTTATCACATTGCTGGCGTTTGCATCCTGCGATGAAAGAACAGGCAGTGGCGACATAATAACTGAAAAAAGACAAACAAGCTATTTTACGGGAATTTCTGTGGGGGGAGCTTTCGAAGTAGAAATCCGAATAGGACCAGTAACCGTAGTAGAGGTAGAGGCTGATGATAATATTATTAAAGACATTGAAACACGAGTGAGTGGGGATATCTTAAAAATAAGCACAAAAAATAGTTCCGGAATTTATGATGCACATCTCAAGGTATTTGTAACGGTTCCAGAAATCAGGTCAATAAAAACTTCGGGTGCTGCCAATGTAAAAGCAATAGATGTACTAAAAAGTACCGGAAAAATTTCATTGGATGTTTCTGGAGCGGGCACGATTACCGCTGCTGTTGATGCGCCTGAAATTTATGCGGAAGCAAGTGGGGCAGGCAATATTAAATTAAGCGGAAGAACCAGGGATTACAAACTCAAGTCTAGCGGAAGTGGGGATATTAAATCTTTCGACCTGCAAAGCGAAAATACAGATGTGCGTGCATCTGGCGCAGGTTCGGCCCATATACATGCAAGTGTAAGCCTAAAAGCAGATGCCAGTGGAGCTGGTGATATCAGTTACAAAGGAGGCGCTTCCGTACAGCAAAAGACAAGCGGTGCCGGCAACGTAAAAAATGCAAATTAGCGGGTAAAATCAAATTTTAAAATGGCAGTTGACCATTTTAGGGTGTAAGTACGTCAGGTTGCACTAATTCGGATGTAAATATTGCAGCGACTGCGTTTTTTTATGGTTAAGTTATTCGGTTGATTGAAGTGGGATGTACCGTATGTGATTTTTCTTAGCGCTCGTATTGAATGATTTTGCCATAGGCAGATCGTAAGTATTGCAACATGCTTATTGTCGGGCCGCTAAACCTGAATTCCCAATGGTGGGCTCATATAAGTCATATCCGGGTTTGGTTACAGCCATTTAAAATGAGCGATACCATTTTTTAGTGTGGTGCTTTAAAGAACATAAGGTAATAGATTTTATCAGCCGCTTCAAAATATTGAGTTGGGTTTTTTTATGGAGAGTTTCGAAGTGGTTAAATTTAAGCAGGTGTCAAGCTGACAGCAAATCATTCTTGGTATTTTGTTTGCTAAGTACAGAAAAAAAGATTTTATGCAAAAAGGAAACATTCGGGTACAGACGGAAAACATCTTTCCGATCATTAAGAAATTTTTATATAGCGAACACGACATTTTTGTAAGAGAACTGGTAAGTAACGCAGTTGATGCCACGCAGAAATTAAAGACATTGTCTTCTTTGGGCGAGGCGAAAGGCGAGATTGGTGAAATTGGTATTGAAATAAAGATAGACAAAGACAAAAAGACGGTTACTATCTCTGATAAAGGGATCGGGATGACAGAGGAAGAAGTGGACAAGTATCTAAACCAGGTAGCCTTTAGTGGTGCGGAAGAGTTTTTAGATAAATACAAAGGTCAGAATGAGAACAATATCATCGGTCATTTTGGTTTAGGATTTTACTCTTCCTTTATGGTAAGTGAAAAGGTGGAAGTAATAACCAAATCGTTTAAAGAGGGCGCTAAAGCCGTGAGATGGGAATGTGATGGTAGTCCGGAATTTATATTGGAAGATGTGGAGAAAGAGGGAAGGGGTACTGACATTGTTTTGTACCTGAACGAAGAAAGTCAGGAGTTTTTAGAGCCTGAAAGAATTAAAACTGTTTTGGATAAATTCTGCCGGTTTTTACCAGTACCAATTTTATTTGAAGGAAAACAAATCAATAACCCCGAGCCAGCCTGGACAAAGAAGCCATCTGACTTAACTCCGGAAGATTACCAAAATTTTTATAAAGAGTTATATCCTTTCAATGAAGCGCCGTTATTCTGGATTCATTTGAATGTGGATTATCCTTTTAATCTTACGGGTATATTGTATTTTCCCAAAATTAAGCAGTCTTACGAAATTCAAAAAGACAAAATACAATTGTACAGCAACCAGGTTTTTGTTACGGATGAAGTAAAGGATATTGTTCCCGAATTTTTGATGTTGTTGCAAGGTGTAATCGATTCTCCGGACATACCGTTGAACGTTAGCCGCAGTTATTTACAAGGCGATCCGAACGTTCGCAAGATCAATTCGCACATTACTAAAAAAGTAGCCGATAAACTGGAAGAGATTTTCAAAAGCGATCGTACTTCTTTTGAAGAAAAATGGGAAAGTCTTGGACTGTTCGTGAAGTACGGTATGATGACGGATGACAAGTTTTTGGAGAAGGCAAACAAATTTTTGATTTTACAGGATACCCAAAGTAAGTTTTATACAATCGAAGAGTACAGACTTGCTACAGAGGTTTTACAAAAAAATAAAGATGGCAAGCAGGTGATTCTTTACACCACTGATCCGGTTCAGCAGGATGCTTTTATTCAGCAGGCAGTTGCTAAAAGCTACGTGGTAATAAAGATGGAAACCATTATTGACAACGGGTTTGTGAACCAAATGGAGATGAAGTGGGAGAACGTTCAATTTGTAAGGGTTGATAGTGACATCGTTGATAATTTAATTGATAAGCAGGAAGGTGGTGAAAGTGTTCTAAGTAAAGACGAGGAAACAAAATTGAAAGAATTGTTTGG
>JBBQKO010000240.1:0-6665 GCA_038327005.1 Chitinophagales bacterium
AGAAGGGCGATGGGCTGCTGCAATCCATTTTGTTGACAACAGTTGCAGGTTCTTCCATTTTCCGTTTCTTAAAAACAATAAGCCAATTTTAGCCATATCAGTGGTATTGATGAATACGCCGCCACCATGATGTCCGCCACCACTTACCGATTGTATCATAATGCCATCCATATTTACAAAACTGTTGTGGTAACCATACCAGCGCCAGGTGGTAGATGCACCAATGGGATCCATCAGTTTTTCTTTCAGCACCATTGGCAATGGTTTGCGGTAAACATTCAGTAGTGCGTAGGCCAGCAGGTTTACTCTTACATCATTGTACTTAAAACTGCTACCGGGTTCTAACTGCTTCCTGTTTTTCCAGTCGTCGATATCGCCTTGTTTTGGAGGGCGGTCGGCCCAATCATGCAACCCAAACAAGGTTCCGCTCCAGTCTGATGATTGATTGAGCAAATGTTCCCAGGTAATGGTTGAATTGTGCGCTCCCTGAAAAGTTTCATCCCATACATAATTAGTTACAGGGTCTTGTACATTTTTTATCAGGCCATCATCAACAGCAAGGCCTGCTACTGTGGAGAGAAAACTTTTGGTAGCACTAAACGCCATATCCACCCGGTTGATATCACCCCATTGTGCTGCAATGAAACCATTCTTAATAACCATTCCCGCCGGGCCACCTCTTTCTTTCATCGGTCCAACAATCTCATAACCGGGTTCTCTTATATAGGCTTTAAGAACTGCCTGCCGCAGATCCCGATCTACTTTGTTTTCATTGTTCTTAGCAAACGAAACAGCACTGTCTAGCTTTTGCTTGTTCATGCCAAGCTGCTGTGCTGTTTTTGTTTGCCAGGCTGTATCCGGGTAATAAGTTATTTGCCCTATGGTTACAACCGACAACAAGGTGAAGGCTACAAAGAATAGTAGGAGTTTATTTTTCATGATCGTTTTTATTGATAGTTTATTTTTCTTTTAATAATACCCAACTATTTGTAGTTGAATAAAATTCCTGTCGGCTACCTTCGCTCATGCCATATCTCCCATAAGTGAAAAAGTCTGTCATGGGGACATTCCATATTTCGCTCAAGTCATTATTTTCTACTTTGGCCATTCAGCCAAATACATTCAGTTTTCTGGCATAGGAAAAAATCAGTAAAGCGTCTGCTTCAGTGCCACCATTAATAGAATTTGTAAATCAATGAAGTAGGGTAGAGGAATTAAAGTAAGTTTGGTTTTCTACCTTGGGTATCGGATTATTGTGTTGCTAAAAAAAGTTAATCTAAATTATCTGCATTAAAATTATCATAAAACTTTTTTACAATCATTCTTTTATTGCAATAATCACCGTAAATAGAATAATGGGTTTACAAAAAAAATGTTTTTCTGTTAGCCTGGATTACTTCGGTAAAAGAAGTATTTATCATCCGGATAAATGGCCTGGTTCTCTGTTTTGCAATTACCAGCTTATTTCAGTGTAATTCCAACAATGATTTCTTATGCATCATTTGCAAAATTCTGAACCATTGAAGACCTATTTACCTGTATGTAGCTTTATGAACGGGGGATAACATAAACTAAACGCATAGGCTTTATAATCAATAATTATAATGGACTAATCAATTCTCTTTTACTTTGGAGTTCAGTATTAATTTCTCTCAATCTGAAATAACATTTAGCAACTTAATTAAATATTTTGATACGTTATTTTTAATCTTACGATGCCGATGCTACTTCATGATCTTACGAAATATATAGCAGGTTTACCTTATTTTGTATGCGCTTTTTGTTTTAAAATACCACCGGCTGCTTCATTTATACTTTGCACATAAATAAAAACTTTGGGGTCAATCAGCATTAAAGACTCATGTATTTGCTTTATCTCCAGCCGTGTTACAATCGTAACTATAATATCGGTTGGTGTTTTTACCTCGAAGCTGCCGGGCAGGTAACCTCGTTCTCCTTTGTACACGGTAATACCTTTGCCCAATTCGTTCACTAAGTAACTTTTTATTTCTTCCGGTTGAGATGAAATGATGTTCATGGCAGTAAACTCTTCAATACCATCCACCACATAATTAATGGCCCTGGTGGCAGTAAAATAAGTAATGATGGAATACATGGCCGTTTCTATTCCAAACTGAAGCGCAGCCACTGCAAAAATGATTGTATTGATGAGCAAAATTATCTCGCTATTGGAAAAGCCTGTTTTTCTTCCTGTGAAAACTGCTATTACTTCGGCCCCATCTATTACGCCGCCGCCTCTTATTACCAGCCCTACGCCAGTACCAATCAATATACCACCGAAAATGGCGATCAGTAATTTATCATGGGTAATGGGTGTAATCTCAACAAAAAGTAACCCTATGGAAAGTAGCAATACAGCAATAGAGGTTTGCACCGCAAAAGTTTTACCGATTCTTTTGTACCCTAAATAAATAAAGAATGCGTTTAAAACAATGACTAAAAAACTAATGTTGATGTGGAATATTTCGTGGAGTAAAATGGAGATTCCGGTAATGCCACCATCCATAAATCTGTTAGGAATCATAAAACCCTTCATGGCCAGCACGGCCAGACCGGTGCCAATAATAATGAGTAGTAAATTATTGGGGCTCCAAACCTTTTTCCAGTCTACAGTATCGCTTTTATATTTAGATTTCATAATACTAATTGTGTTTTCAATTTGATTTGTAAGTTAAGGTAGTCTGTTGGGTTTTAAACCTCCACATTTTAGACTCTTCTGTTTTAGTTCAATTTATTCCGGTTCAAATAATTTATCCATCGTTATCTCGTTGTCTATTTCCCCTAAATAATATTGGTTTTTAATAGCCGGGTAAGTCGTTATCAAAGTATTAAACGTTGTTTTTTTTGTTTGCGTGGCTTGCCTGAAGATTGATTTTTTCATTCTTAATTGTGCGGCGTAATTTTTTGTAATGGCGAAATTTTCTTTTGTAAACTTCGCTTCACACAGGTTAATCGTTTGATCGGATCTATCTATAACCATGTCTACCTGGCAACCGGGTAAAGCATCATTTCCTTTAAACAGCCAGGAGCTTGTAGTACTGTAAATACCACTTATGCCCAATGCTTTTTTTATCTGGTCAATGTGTAACATGCAGATGTTTTCAAATGCATATCCACTCCATGCAGTAAAGGTATTTTTATTAGAGAGCTTCTCCCAGGTTCCTTTTCCACCTGTCTTGTTGGCTTTTATGAATTTTAAATAAAACAGCGAATACAAATCGGTGAGTTTGTAAATGGCTGTTTTCTTTTTATTGATTAAGGGGTCGTAAAATGATATAAAATCACATTCCTGTAATTCTTCCAGTGTTCTTGATAAGGACGCTTCACTGATCCTTGTTTTTGCTGCAACATCTGCTCTTGTCATACCTTGTGGTTTTGCTGCAAGGGCTTCTATTATTTTTACATGCTGCTCTGCATTTTTAAAAAGTGAATAATATAATTGCGAATACTCTTCGTTCAGCAAACCTTTGGGCGAAAAACAAATTTCATCTATCAATTGTATGGCACTTTTACCCTTGGTAATTTCTTTCAAGTAAAAAGGAATGCCACCCATTGCCATATAAATTTCTACTATTTGGTAGTGGGTTAGTTTTGCCCCAAGCGTATTAATAAACAAAGCGGTTTCGTGCAAATTAAAGGGCAGTAGTTTCATACGCTGCGTTATCCTGTTATATAAGCCTCCTCTGGCATTGATCAGTTTCTTTTTTATCCAGGAAGAAGCAGAGCCACATGCAATGAGTAATAGATTGTCCATATCAGAAACATGCTGGTTCCAAAAGTATTCCAGTGCCGGGATGAAATTTGATTTCGGGGTATCTAACCAGGGCATTTCATCAATAAATACAACATATTTCTTTTTTCTTTTGGGCAATGCTTTAAGGTAAGGTATCAAATACCTGAATGCATCCTGCCAGGTTAAAGGTGGTTGTGTTTCCAATTTGCGACTTGTTCTTTTCAGGTATTCAGTAAAAAAATTTTTAAGTTGCTCTTCTTTTGATTCGTCCCTGGTACCTGTAAAATGAAAAATAATATGATCTTTTAAATACTGTTTTATTAAAAATGTTTTACCCACTCTTCTTCGGCCATATACGGCCAAAAAATCGGCACTGCCAGAAATTAATATGCCATCCAGCTTTGCTGTTTCCTCTTCCCGGCCAATCAGTTTACTTATTTGTTCCATTCATTTATTATTTAATACTTGGAGAAATCGACCTAAAAATACCACATTTCTCCAATTATAAAATTTTTAGTTTGGAGAAATGTAGTAAAAATAAGCACATTTCTCCAAGGATAAATCATCAAACATTACTATCCAAATAAGCGATCTGCCGGGCTTTACAGTTTCCGCTACCAAATCTTCTAAAGTATTTGCTGCTACCATAAAAAAAATAAAAAAAAGAGATTGCTTATTTTTTTATGGTTAGCAATTGCCAATCGTGGTAGCATGTTTTTCCAGCACTTATTGTTGCTTCATTTCCATCCTATCGCCGTTACCGATGAACCATCCCTTGATCATCTTGCCTGTTTTGTCAATTTCAAATTCAATAAAACGGTCTGATTGATCGGCGTAAAAAAAGCGTTTTTTAGATTCGGGTTTCAATTCAATATCGGGTACGCCATTACGGTGGAGATACAATTTCCCATTCGTCTTAATAATTTCAATAGGGCTGGTAGTGATGTATTTGCCCACATAATTATTGAGTATAGCCGTATCTATTGTTACTTCCTTAGGCGTGTACGGTATTTGTACCGGCAGGTTAAACATAATTGACTCTAATGCTATACCAAGCCTGCTTGAATTTGATCCGTTATTCGAAATAATTACCACACAAAGATCATCATCGGGGAAATAACCCAGGTATGATAAAAAACCAGGAATACCACCACTATGCGATACCCTTTTGTGATTCTTTAAACTATCAATTCCAATGCCGTAGCCATAATTTTCTTTATAAGGGGTTAACATTTTTTGAGTAGAAGCTGCCGAAAGTACCTTGTTACTATGAAGTGCTTTTGTCCAATAGTAGAGATCATCAACCGTGGATACCATGGCACCTGCACTGTACGGACCTTCCATTGAAATTTGCATTGCGTGCTGCCAAACACCCGCATTGTTTTTGCCATATCCTTTTGCCCGGAAGGACAGCACAGAATCCAGGTTATCCATCAACGTATTTTTTAGTGCCAGCTTTTTAATGATGTGCTCCTGTAAATAATCAGTGAATGTTTTTCCGGATGCTTTTTCAACAATTACACCCAGCAAAAAAAATCCAGAATTGCTATAATTCCATTTGGTGCCGGGTGAAAAATCTAGTGGTTTATTTTTAAACAGCGCAATCATCGAATCAGTTGAAAGTGGCAATATCGCCGTTGGCCAAAACTCAGGGAGGTCGGTATAATTGGCTATACCTGATGTATGGTTGAGCAACATGTGTATGGTAATGCTGTCGCCCTTTGGATAATCGGGAATGTATTGAGTGAGTTTATCGTCCAAACTAAGTTTGCCTTGCTCGGCCAACTGCAAAACGCAGGCTGCAGTAAATTGTTTGGTAACGGAGCCAATGCGAAATTTGGTATCTACTGTATTGGGAATATTCCATTCCCTGTCAGCCATGCCAAAGGCTTTTTTATACATCACTTTTCCTTTTTGCATCACCAGCATGGTACCATTAAAATCTTTTATTTTAAATTCGGCTTGTGCATATTCATCCAGTAGTTTTGGATAATTTTTTTGTGCCGTAATTGCAAGTGGCAATAAAAGCAGGAGCATAATTGTTTTCATGATTTTATTTATTTTTAGTGGAATGATTTTATATGTTACGATATTTGATTTATTAAAATTCCCTTCCCACCGGATACAACAAATACCGGTCATCATAAAATTTTGTTTTGCTGTAAAACCAGGTAAGGATTGCATTTTGATCATTGAAAAAAACTTTATATGCTGCTTTCTTCTCCTCAAATTCTTTTTGCAAATCGGGTGAATCTTCCAGCATTTTTTTCGCCATAGGTTCCATTATATAAGGTTCTATATATTCGGTTCGCTGAAAAATTGACTGAAAAAATCCCCAACTGAAATATGAATCTTTTGAAACAGGTTCCAGCAATAACATGGCAAGGTGGCCCAATGACTGATTGGTGGAAATATAGACAGACCCTGCAGGAAACAATTGCTTTCTTGTTTCGGTTTTTGTTGTACCGCTCACTTGCATATGTCCTTCAAAGGGTTCCAATTGATGATTGTCGTCGCCGTAAACATATTTGGTAATGCGATACATTTCTACGGCTACCTCACGGGCTTCATTTATTACATCCATTTTAATACCGTGCAATTTTAATCTTGCAATTACATCATCGCATGATGGCGGAATCCAGTACCCTTTTGGGCGGGTAATAAAATCAGTTGGTTCTGTTCCTTTATAATTTACAATTGTCATGGTTACGGGTTTACCCAGCCATTCCACATAATCAGCATTGGTAACTGGCGATTTTAAAATACGGGAGGCTATCCCTAATAAATTAAGACTATCTGGCGGAGCAGTTGCAGCAACTGAAATCTTTACATTGGCAGCCCTCTCAAAATTTACCATACCATCCATTTGCGGAATTTTCCATGCCATCGGAACTTTGGCTAACCGGATTGC
>JBBQKO010000241.1:0-6644 GCA_038327005.1 Chitinophagales bacterium
CTTTAAAAAATCACCTATACCGGCACGCCACTGTTGTGTTTCCGACCAACGGCCGAAGTGTTAACCAAAAAGGAGATTGTACTTACTTATACAACCCGCATACTGATTAAATGCGTTGGTGCATGGAAAGAGTTATTAACCGCTTCTGCCTGTGTTAGCTTTTCTTTAAAAACAAACTGGAAAATCTGCGACGACGGTTGTTGGCCTTGTTGAACAACAATCACCAGGCGCAGGAGACGATCTATTGAAGTTGGATTTCTTATTTATTCGAATACCTGACAGCCTTTAAATTCAGTTGTTGGTTACAACACCAACAACGGCCCTTGGAGGTATCTAAAGGGATTGTTAGAATTTTCAAATAATTTTAAAGGAACGCCAACAACGGCATAAAAAAAAATTGTCTCAATTGTTTTGGGTCTTCATAAGAAAAACATTTCATTTATCCGTTAGGCGCAAGAGCCGATAGCTATCCATTAACGGAAGTTGAAAGTGATTAAGAATATTCCGCTGTTGTGTGGGATGGTTGTATTTACTGGCATAACATAAAAATAAAAAAAGAGTAAGTTTATCTTGTTGCAGACACACTGCACAGGTTAGTGCAATGTTCCCGGCTTCGCTTATTGGCTCATTATGAGACGTTGTTGAAAATTAGGCTACTACTACTCATTCCGCCCCTCACAGGCTGTAAATCATTATTAAACTATTATCCTGTAATCAATAAAAAAACAAAAGCATTATTCTTATCTTAACTTTATATTTCACAAATAAAACAGCATAAATTAAATCTTCAGTAAAATGGCAAACAGTATAAAAACAGGAGAGAAAAATGTGTTGGGTACCGATCTTCAAATAGCAGGCACCGACCCAATTACCGGTTATTACAGAGATGGATTTTGCTCAACAGGCGAAACTGATAGTGGTGTACATGTAATTGCTGCTACTATTACAGATGAATTTTTGCAATTCTCTAAATCACAAGGCAACGATTTGATTACCCCACTGCCTCAATATAATTTTCCCGGTTTAAAAGCTGGAGATTGTTGGTGCCTTTGCGCCAGCCGCTGGAAAGAAGCTTTTGATGCAGGTGTAGCACCACCGGTAAATTTAAACGCCACACACGAAAAAGCATTAGCATTTGCAACACTGAACCAGTTAAAAAGTATAAAATAAGTATAGTCTTTGTTGCCCGGTAAAGTTTCTTTAAGACAAGACAACCCTTTACTTCCGAGCAATATCTCTCAACTAGCAGTTGCTGAACATAAGACATTGTCACCCGGCGCAGGAGCCGATTCATCGGAGTTCGATTTCTTACCACAGGCGCAGGAGCCGATAGCTATCGGCTCCAGTCCTGAGTCTTCCCCGTTACTCCTCAACGTGATCCCAAAAACCATCCAAAATAATAATATCCAGCAGCTACTCTATTTTTTTAAATTATCCGGTGTAATGCTATATCCAATAACATGGCTCGGTTACAAAGCATGCTGTTTCAGGTTTCCAATGTATGATTTTAGTGTTACCAGAATTTGTGTTAAAAATTACTTAATCGAAATAGTTCAACTCAAAGCAGTAGTAACAAGTCAGACACAGGACGGAGTCCTTCGCCTGATGAGGGCAATCTTAAATACGGATATTCTATTCGTTTCAAAAACATTGCAGAAGTATTTCAATTGTAGTTTTTTAGATGGCATTTTAACCCAGATTACATCTCTTGCTGGCAATCTCTCAATAAACCAAAACAAAGCCGGGGACGTATGTATATCGGGATTACACCTTGCTATTATAGAACTCCATTTCTTAGATATGATTTAAAACATTCCGCCTCGTTTGTGTGGTACATTCAAAAAATAAACATTTCAATCCAATAACAGATCGCTCCGTCTTTCGCTCCGTATCTGAACAATATACGGGCTGGGAGGGCGTTACTCCGAATAAAAAAAAGAAAGGTTTTCATCTAACAAAAAATTGATACATTTAATAAATGACACAATTCTTCATTGAAAAATTTTACCTTTTTTTTCAGGGAGCCATGCTTTTCCAGGTTCTCTTTTTTGGCATGGTATATCTTATAACAAAAAGGAAGGATGTGCTTTATTATTCTCTACTCAATTTTGTTTCTGCTGGCTATTTTTTCCTCAATGCACCGGATACCTTTTTTGGAATTGAAGAAACGATTGTATTCGATTCACCTTTATATCGTTATGTGAATTTTGCCATATTACTATCAATGATTTTAGTTTATCTGGTATTTTTAAAAGAAATTTTCAGCGATTCACTTATTAAATATCCTTATATAAAAAAAATTTACAGCATTACATTTTATCTTATTCCATCGCTATACATACTGTTTGTATTATTTGCATTATCGGGTTGGAAGACGAATGCCATATTTTATACAGGGCACATTGTAAACGGACCTTTCTGTACATTCATCCTCATCTTGAATTTTAAACAAAAGGGACATAAATCGCTCATCATTAATGGCATTCTCGTGCTATTTGTTTGTGTTGTTACTACCATGATGCTTACTATAAGATACAACTCAGGCAGCAACGATACGATACTGGACAGGTATCCTTTGGCTGTAATAAAATTGGGTATGCTCATTGACATTATGCTTTTTCAACTGGCATTATTAAAAAGATGGAATGAACAGGAAAGGCAATTAGCCATAGAAAAAATACAATCGCAATTAGAGGTTGAAAAACTCCGCAATAAAATTTCCAGCCAGTTGCATGATGATATTGGAAGCACCCTCAGCGGTGTATCCATGTACAGCCACCTCACCAATAATCAAATGGAAAGGGGTGAACATGATCAAGCAAAAGTATCCCTCAACATCATTCAACAATCTGCCAATGCAATGGTAGAGAAATTAAATGATTTGGTGTGGTCTGTAAACCCAGAGCACGATTCATTGCCACTGATTTTGGAACGATTGCAGCAATACGGGCTGGATATGTGCAGCGCAAAAAATATGCAATTCAAAATGGAGACTACTGTTAAAAATTCCATTGTTGATTTACCAGCCGAACAACTTTACCACCTTTATTTATTTATAAAAGAAGCCATTAACAATGCAGCAAAATACAGTGAAGCTAATTTACTTAGATTAACTTTAGAGGAAAAAAAATCGTTACTGGAAATTAGCATCATTGATAACGGGAAAGGCTTTGATATTGCTTCAATAAAACGGGGCAATGGATTAACTAATATGCAGAAAAGAGCGGATGAGTTGGGGGCTGTATTTAGTATCCAATCAAAAGCAGGAGAAGGATGTTTGATTGCACTAAAGGTAAAAATCACCTGATGGGGTATTGGCTGAGAAAAGCTATTTATAGATCTTTACCCACTATGGATATAAAAATTAAAAAGGTTAGTGCTAAAATATTGCTATTCCTTATTGTATTATTCGTGTCGTCACTAAGCTTCGCACAAGGTGGGAGTCTAGACTCTATGAAAAAGTCTTTAAAGAACCAGCCAGCCGATACTAATATGGTCAATACGCTGATCCAAATTTCTGCAAACTTATACAATCAAGGGAACTCTAAAGAAGCACTTGCTTATTTAAAACAATTAGTAAGGCTCTCAGAAAAAATTAAATTTAATAAAGGCCAGGCAATTGGGTACTTTTTAATGATATTAGTTTACAACTCACAAAACAATTATATAGAGTTGCTAAATAATTCATACAAGGCCATGGAAATTTACAAGAAAATAAAAGATAGCCTCCTTTTAGCTGAAACCTTACAATATGTTGGTGCTACTAATTTTATAATCGGTGATACAATTGAGGCACTTATTAACTATAAGGCTTCACTGGAAATACGAAAAAAATTAAATAATAAATCAGGGATTACACAAAGTTACAATTCTATAGGTGAGATCTATTGCAAACAAGGGAAATTCGACGAAGCGATGAAATTGCATACTGGTGCATTAGAAATTATTAAGGATACTGCATTTAAAGGTATTGGTTGGGAAAAGGCATATTCTTATCAGTGTATAGGTAATATATATGATAAAAAAGGAGATAAAGCAAGGACAAATGGTGATAGTAGACAGTCAAATCAACTATTTCAAAAAGCGTTGAAACAATAT
Organism: Chitinophagales bacterium; assembly: GCA_038327005.1. Lineage (GTDB taxonomy): Bacteria > Bacteroidota > Bacteroidia > Chitinophagales > Chitinophagaceae > Ferruginibacter. Next base: position 4,099 of record JBBQKO010000241.1, read on the forward strand.
GAATTCTCTTACGAAATATGGCAAAAATTACCTTGGCAAACTACTAATGCATTAGCTGAATTAGATTATGTTATAGGCAATGTCAATTTGAAACTTGACAATTTTAAACTGGCAGAAGAAAAAATTCAAAAATCATTGAAGATTTTTTTACAAATGGATAATAAGGAACTTCTTAACGAGGTTTACCTGAGCTTATCCTTACTAGATAGTGCAAAAGGAAATTATAAATCGGCTTATGAACATTACAAATCTTACGTATTCTATAAAAAAATTAATGATGACCAAGATATCATCCGAAAAGCAGAAGGTTTCAAAATGAAAAGCCAATTTGAAAAGAAAGAAACCGAACTAAAACTGGCCTCCACAGAAAGTAAACTGCAGGCAGTTATCGCCAAAGATCAAAATCAAAAAAAGAATATGGCATACACTGGCATCTGTCTAATACTGCTGGGCGGCGGGTATGGCTTTTACCGCTTCCGTAAAAGGAAGCGCAAGCAAAGCAAAGAAGCATTGACCAATGAACGCTTACGCATCAGCCAGGAACTGCATGATGAGGTAGGTGCCACACTCAGTGGTATTTCAATGTACAGCCATCTTACCAAAGAGCAAATAAAACATGCACAAACAGCCGAAGTAGAAAAATCATTGAACATTATACAGCAAAGCGCAGGCGATATGGTGAACAAACTCAATGATATTGTGTGGTTCATCAATCCAGATCAGGATACCCTGCAAAGGCTTATGCAACGGCTGGAAGAATATGCAGGTGACATGGCGGCTATTAAAAACATGCAGGTAAAAATTTCAGTACCTCAGCAATTTTCAACACAAAGCCTGCCTGTAGAAAGCCGCCGTAATATTTATTTGTTTTGTAAAGAAGCCATCAACAATGCAGTAAAATACAGCGAAGCTAATTTGCTGCAAGTAACCGTAAAAGAAAATAATCACCTGCTTGAAATTACCATTAGTGATAATGGAAAAGGCTGTGATATAGATACCATAAAACGTGGCAATGGATTGAACAATATGCAGAAAAGAGCGGACGAATTGAGCGCTGGGTTTACCATTCAATCAAATCTACCAAAAGGATGTTTAATTTTACTAAAGGTAAAAATCACCTGATGGGGTATTGATGCATCAAAACAAAGCACTTAGTTTTACAACACAATGGATATACGGGTAGCCATATTTGAAGACAATAGCCTGATAAGGGATGCGCTGACTGCTATTTTAAACAGCACGCCGGGCTACGCTTGCTGTGGCGCATTTGAAGATGGTAAACGCTGGCAGCCCAATATACAGCAATGCGATCCGGATGTGATATTGATGGATATAGAAATGCCGGGGCTTAACGGAATTGAGTTAACAACGCTTATCACAAAAGAATTTCCTGAAATAAAAATATTGATACAAACTGTATTCAACGACAGTGAAAAAATATTCCGGGCATTGTGCGCCGGTGCTTCTGGCTATATACTTAAAAATGATTCGCCACAAAAATATACCGAAGCTATCACGTCAGTTATGAACGGTGGTGCTGTAATGAATGTGGCGGTAGCAAAAAAAGTACTTGGATTTTTTAGTAACAAAAATATTACTGTCACTCCTCCCCCAACAGATAAGGACTATGGCCTCAGCATCCGGGAAGAGGAAATTTTAAACCTGATGACCGAAGGGTTGGATTATAAAATGATTGCTGAAAGATCTTTCATTAGCTACGAAACCGTACGCACCCATGTAAAGCATATCTACAAAAAACTCCACGTTTCCAGCAAGAGCGAAGCAGTGATGAAAGCTGCACAGTTGAAGGCTTTTAGCAAATTGTAAAAATCACCCAATGAGGTATTGCTCTTTTATAAAACTACAAGCAACTTTACTACGTTATCAAAACTTCACACATGAAACGTTTAATTCTATCAGCACTATTTCTCTCAGCAACCCACATAATATCAGCCCAGAATAATGTAGGCATCGGCACAACCACCCCTTCCGAAAAATTACAAGTAGCTAGCAATATAAAAGCAGATACCGTAAAGCCCAAAGCACTTTTAATTACAACAGGTGCAGCAGCAACTAAGGTACCCACCAGTGATATTGATGGCAATGCTACCTGGCAAACACCAACAGGATTAACACTACCTTATACAAAAACACAGTTACTTTCGGGTTCCCTTTTTAACATCAATAACACTTCAACAGTTTCTGGCATTGCCATACAAGGCACGGCTACAGGCAGTAATAGTGTTGCCATACTAGGCACGTCCAACACTGGAAGAGGCGGCTACTTTACAAGCACCTCAGGAAGAGCATTAGAAACATTTGGTAAGTTAAGATTTGCAGGAAACGGAGAGGTAGCTGGAGCAGTACTAACAAGCGATGTCACAGGGGTTGCCACCTGGAAGATACCGGAAAAAATGTTTTTTAAAGCGCAGGGATTTGAAGCAAATTATTTTGTGCGTGGAGCAGCAGAGAAAATTTTAACAGACTGGAAATACCAACGGTTCAATATTGGCAACAATGGCATTTTGAGTAATGCTGATGGTAAA
>JBBQKO010000242.1:0-6542 GCA_038327005.1 Chitinophagales bacterium
AAATGTTAATTCAACTGCGGGTTGAAGTGGTGAAATTTAAGTTTTATCTTTATTTAACAGCCCGGTACTGGCACAGCAGCGTTTTTAAAGATCCCGCAATTGCATAAGCATAAAAGTTTTGCCTTATTAAAACGTTTCATCTGCTATCCTTGGAAAATCGTCCATCAACCTGCGTTCATTCTCCATTTTTTAAGGGTTAAAGTTATAGCACCTTTGCATTGTCATTAACGACAAAAACTTTAAAAAATAAAAAATGAAAAAATTTACAGTCCCAACAAGAGATGACGTAGCACCGGCTAATCAGGAAATTTTTGACAGCTTAAACAAAGCTCTTGGTTTTGTACCAAATTTGTATGCTACTATCGGTTACTCAGCCAATGGATTAGGCAGGTACCTGGCCTATCAAAATGCAAAAACCACCTTGAGTAACAAAGAAAAAGAAGCTGTTAACTTAATAGTTAGTGAAGTGAACAATTGTCTTTATTGTAAAAGTGCGCACACTGTAATTGGTAAAATGAATGGCTTTACTGATGAGCAACTTTTGGATATCCGTAGTGGTAAAGTAACCGATGCCAGATTGAATGCGCTGGTACAATTAGCGGAAAATATCACTAAAAACCGTGGTAATGCGGATGCAGCATTAGTTGACAACTTCTATGCCCAGGGATATACCAATGAAAATCTGATTGATTTAATTTTACAGGTAAGTGATAAAACAGCAATGAATTATCTGCATAACCTTACACAGGTACCTGTTGATTTTCCTTTGGCTCCTGCACTGGAAGCGGAAGTAAGCCTTAACTGATTATAATTACTCAATAAGGTAAAATGCAAAGGCCGGGTGTTGCCCCGGCTTTTGTATTGCTTTTAAAATTTATTGAGGGAAAATTGTCCATCCCTTTTCGTTCATCCTCCATTTTTCAAGATTATTATTTAATTCACCTTTGTAAAGTAAATACAACAAAAATGAAAACAGCAGTTAACAGCACTTTAATCAGTAAAGGAGATTATAAAAAATACCTTCAAAAAGGGATCAGCTACCAACAGTATAAAAAACAAATGGCAGAAGACCTTGAGTTAAATCCTGATTTGAAGACAAAGGAGTATATCCACCTTAATCAAAGACGGATGCTCAGGGTTGAAAAAACCTATCTGCCGGGTGAAACTATGGTTAGCCAGGTAAAATCGCTTAAGCTTAAAACCTACTGGTTAGTATTAACCGAGCATTGGTGTGGAGATGCATCCCAAACACTGCCTGCATTGCATTCACTTGAAGCATTGAGCGAAGGAAAAATTGAAATGAAACTGGTGTACAGAGATCAAAATGCAGCGTTGATGAATGCGTATCTTACCAATGGTACCCGTTCTATTCCAAAGCTTATTCAACTGGATGAACATTTTATTGTAACAGGTATTTGGGGACCAAGGCCAACTGTTGCACAAAAGTTAGTTAAGGAATTAAAATCAAACCCGGCCACTGCATCTACCTACGCCAATGCGTTACACGGTTGGTATGCCAAAGACAAACAACAAGCATTGGAAGAAGAAGTTTCGAAATTATTATCCAGGGTAAATTTGATTTGCCCCGATTGTTTATCATAATTTAAAATCATACAAAATGGAACAAAGACCACCGCTCCCTCCTTTTACATTGGACACTGCCAAACAAAAAATACAATTGGCAGAAGATGCATGGAACAGCAAAGACCCTGAAAGGGTTTCCAAGGCATATACTATCAATAGTGAATGGCGAAACAGGGATGTATTTATAAATGGAAGGGGACAAATTGTTTCTTTTCTTGCCGATAAATGGGAAAGGGAATTAAACTACCAACTCAAAAAAGAATATTGGGCACATACCGATAATAGAATTGCAGTTCGCTTTGAATACGAATATCAAAATGCGGAGGGTCAATGGTTTCGCGCCTATGGAAATGAAAACTGGGAGTTTGATGAGCACGGGCTGATGGCTAAACGATATGCAAGTATTAACGACCTGGCCATTGAAGAAAGTGAAAGAAAATTATAAAATAATAAAGATGAAAAAAGAATTGGAAGTTAAGCAGTATACACCATTGGATGAAACAATTGTTATACCTGATGAATGTGGCGACAGTATGTGGGACAGCGTGCTGGTGCAATCGCCGTTGGTAAAGGAATTAGAAAAATCAGCCGAAAATAAAGTAGAAGCACCACGATAAGCACAATCTTAAAATAAATGATCATGGCAAAAAATTTTGCTTCATTGGCATTTACAGATGCCGTAAAGGAAATGCAGGAAAAAATGGGCAGCCGTTCAAGCTATGTAAGAATGGAAAGAGATACCTATATTGATGGATTAACAGAAAATGAAATTGATTTCATAGTGAATCAAAATAGTTTTTACATAGCTTCCATGGGCGAAAATGAATTTCCTTATATCCAACACCGTGGCGGGCCAAAGGGATTTGTAAAAGTGCTGGATGAAAAAAGGTTGGGCTTTATAGATTTTAAAGGCAACATGCAATATATTTCGGTTGGTAATATTGCCACCAATAATAATGTTGCGTTGATAATGGTGGATTATCCATCCAGAACAAGATTAAAAATATTGGCCAGGGTCGAAATTGTAGCATTAAAGGACAACCCGGCATTACTTGACTTGCTTGATTTGGGCGACTATAAGTTTAAACCGGAGCGTATGATGGTATTTAATATTGAAGCGTATGATTGGAACTGTCCGCAGCACATTACGCCACGATACACAGTGGAAGAAATTGAAAATGCCTTAGCTCCTCAAAAAGCGTATGTTGCAAAACTGGAAACAACATTAAAGGAGTTAAAAATTCAATTGAAAGAATCCCAAGGAATTGTTGAGTGATGAATAAACTATACAAGCCCCCCCGGCTATTAATGCGGTAAATGTAGAACCCGCGTGGAAAGATACGCTCAACACAACACTGGGAAAAGCCAAGGAAAAACTTATCAATTATGCCATGAGTGATACCTTTGGTTTTGGCGGTCATATTGCCACTGTTATTTTTAAAAAATATATGCTGTAAAAATGAATAAACATAAAGTAGACTTACTTGCATTTGGGGCACATCCGGATGATGTGGAATGTGCGGCAGCCGGAGTTTTACTGAAGCATATCGCTATGGGTAAAAGCGTTGCCATTGTTGATTTAAGTGCCGGAGAAATGGGTAGCTATGGAACGGTCGAAGAAAGGCGAAACGAAGCAGCCACCGCTACCAAGATTTTGGGTGTATCCTACAGGGAGCAATTGGGTTTGCCCGATGGTGGTATAGAAAACAATGAACCTGGCAGGTTAAAAGTTGTTGAGGCAATAAGAAAATATCAACCGGAAATTGTATTGTGCAATGCCATACACGACCGGCATCCTGACCATGCCAACGCTGCAAAGTTAGTTGCAGATGCCTGCTTTTTATCCGGCCTGAAAATGAAGAAAACTTTTGATAATGGAGCAAAGCAAAAAGAATGGCGGCCCCGTGCAGTATATCATTATATACAGGACTATTTTATAGAACCTGGTTTTGTTTTGGATATTACAGAACAGATGGATCAAAAACTTGAAGCCATACTTGCTTTCAGATCACAGTTTGTTCACCCTAAACAGGAAGGTGCCAGTTCAATAGTTGGGTTGATAAACCAGGTAAAAAGTATGAACAGTATATATGGAAGGCCCATTAATGCCGTCTATGCAGAAGGGTTTACCGTAAACAGGTATATAGGCGTGGATAATTTCTTTCAGCTTATTTAAAAATATCAAACGCAATGCTCAATCAATCCGCTTATACGTTAGTCAACCCGCAAAACGGCAACCTTGCTTTCAAACTATTTTCTTTTGAAGACAATTCTTTTTTCGACCACATACAAAGGCAGAATTTTTTTTCATTGATCTGGGTAAAGGAAGGTGCAGGGAAACTGAAAGCCGACTTTTCGGAGTATGATTTTGAGGCCAATTCCTTATTTGCTTTTTCTCCCTATCAGCCATACATGCTCACTACCCAAGGCGCTATAAAAGGCGTAGCTATTTATTTTCACCCGGAGTTTTTCTGTATTTACAAACACCATAAGGAGGTTTCCTGTAATGGGGTTTTGTATAATAATATTTACAAGCCGCCATTTGTACAGGTGGATGAAGTGTCGGCAACGACTTTACAAATGCTTTGCGAGCAAATAAAAACAGAAATGCAAAATCCTGACTTGGCTCAATATGAATTATTAGTTTCCTATTTGAAAATAGTACTGATAACTGCAGCCCGGCTAAAAACACAACAGCAACCTGAAGCGGCTATGGAAGTAAAGGATCATAAAGAGCCTTTTATATTGCAAAAGCTGAAAGATGCAATTGAAGAAAATTTTAAGACCAGGCATTCTCCTGCAGATTATGCAGCCCTGTTGTACATTACTCCCAAGGCACTGGCAAAAATTGCCAAATCCCATTTCAATAAAACACTCAGTAGTTTAATTAATGAACGGATCATCATTGAGGCCAAAAGAGAGTTATACCTTACCAACAAAACTGTAAAAGAAATTGGTTACGAACTGGGCTATGAAGATGAATATTATTTTAGCCGTTTCTTTAAGGTAAATGCTGAGGTATCTCCTCAAATGTACAGGGATACAGTTGGTTTTGCAAGAGCGGAAGTTTAAGGTCAAAAATGCACCAATCGTTTAATTAGGTAGGGAGCATATGCTATTTGAGTTGTTTCTGAATTAGTAAAAAATGTCGGTTATTGTTAATCTCCTTGTGAAAGGAATAACTTAGGCGCAATTTTTTATAAGGTGCGCAAGGGTGATTGTAATACAAGCTATAAAGAGGTAAAAGAACCACTGTAGTAAAATAAAAAGCTACCGGCTTTTTATAACTGGTGGATTTACTGCTTATTATTTTTTTACCGTTTACTGAACCGGTAGCATTGTTGGGTGTGGCCTTAGACACATTGGCCGGTATCCCTACCCGTCCGGCGAGGCGGAAGCTGCACCGGGGCCCAGGTTTTAAAGCTTCGGCTTCGGAGCACAGTTAACCGCTTTACTGCTGCATTAATTAAACTTAACCGTTTTTTTATCACCGTTTTTAAATGTTACATGTATCAAATCACCCGATTCCTGCTTAATTTTTGCTACCGGCATTAAGTCGCTATCAGTCCAGGTTTGACCCGATTTTTTCCAAAGCATTAATGTGGCATAGATCACAGGTTTGTTTGCTACAGGCACAAAGCTGGAACTAACATTAATAACGGAACTTGTTTTACTTACAGGATGCAGGCCCGAAGATTTTACTACTTCTGTTTTACCCCAGGCAGTTAATTGCACCAAAGCCAATTGGTATACGCCGTTATCAATAATGGTAACCTTGTTACCTTTGATAGTACGTGTTACACTTTTAATTTCAGCTTTAATTTTTGGAAGAGAATAATGACCTAGTCGTAACTGCACAGCTTCCTTGCTTATGTTTTTATCTACACGTAGCATTCCATTTGGCAAAGGAATATCAGCAAGGCTTAAACCTATATCAGCATTCGATTCTAAAGCAACATCTCTATAATATATCCCGTCAACAAACTTTTTAAACTTATATATTTTTGCAGGTTCCCACTTCTTATCCTTCGTTTTAAAAACATAACTCATGGCAACTTCGCCGTTAACACCATCGGCCTGCCATGGAAATGCACTGTTATAAGCCAGGCGATTGTAATTTTCATTGTTTCTATATTGATCAAATGGTGGTTTTTTTAACGTAGGTACATCTGCTATTGATCTTATTTCTGCAGCTCCAATTGCGGGATAGTCGGTTATCAATAAGTTGGTTCCGGCCAGAAAATTGTTATAAACTTTGTCTTTCGAAAATTTTTTTTCCCAATCGCCTTCATTTTCTTTGGCTGTCCAAAAAGCATTATTTTCTGGAAGAAGTAGCGATAAAAATGCTTTACTCATCCAAAACACACTTCCCCGGCAGCTATACATTTGCACTACAGGTTCAAAAGCACCATAAAAACCTAAGGTTGGTATTCTGTCTTCTAACAAATCAGGGTTTTGTAGAAACTGCAATAATGACCCTGAACAAATTCGGCGCATCCAGCCATAATTAGTTGCCGGATCGTTTTCAAAACCTGTAAGTGCAAGCGGGATAGTTGCACCAAAACGGTATGAAATACTTCTTCCCCACATAATCATTTCGCCATTTTCACTAAACATATGCGGATAGTTACTTTTTATAGGAGAGAAATTCTCCTTAAACTGCCTGGCATATTCGGGATAATATTTTTTACCGAAAAACTCCGACCATAACATTCCATACATCTGAAAACCCCACATGCTGTAATAATCCAATGCCGGATTATCGTGGTACCATCCATCTCCTTCGTAATGAGACAATGATTTTTTAATGAGATCTTCAAGCAAAGTTTCATTTACGTTATAGCCCTTACTTTTATAAAAACTTAAAATCATAATATTGAAAAACTTCCAGTTATTCGGAATGGTAGGGCCATCGCCGTAGCTAATCATGATGGATGACAATGCGGCTTTTTGTTCTG
>JBBQKO010000243.1:0-6536 GCA_038327005.1 Chitinophagales bacterium
GCCCGGTTATCACCGGCTGGATATTGGCATGGTATATAAACTAAAAACAAAACGGGGTAGTTCCGATATTTCCATCAGTTTGTACAATGCATACAGCCGCTTAAATCCTTATTTTATTTCATTTGAGCCAACTGAAAATAGCAATGTGCTACCGGGCACTCCACAGGAATTTACACCTAAGGCAGTTACACTTTTCCCTATCATCCCATCCATTACGTACAATTTTAAATTCTAATTATGAAAAGCCTTTTTGCCGCTTCCGTTACCTTGATCTTGTTGTTGGCTTCCTGTTCCAAAGATTACCTCATTCAACTGCCGCCCAACGAAAGTAAACTGGTAGTTGAATGCTATCTGGAAGACGGTCGGCCAATGTGTGCACTCATCTCCGAAAGCAAAGCCTTGCTGGACACAAGTACCATTCCTCCATTAATTATTTCTGCATTCGTTGTTATAACTCACGGTACAGAAATAGATACCTTGTTGCCATTCGCTTATGTAGATGTAGAACAGCGAAGAGCCTACGATTTTGGCAATCCTAAAATTGTACGGGTCATTTATCTTGATGCTACAAATTACAGGATTGATGTAGTTGACAAAAAGGGCAGGCGTGTAAGTGCAGTTACACATTTTATTAGGCCAGTACAAATTGAGAGCCTCACCCCCACTTTCAATAATAACAATGAAGCATTTTGCTATACAAAATTTAAAGATGATCCGGCGGCTGTAAACTATTACCGGTTAGTGTTGAATAAAAACAGTGTCAATGATAGCATAAGTCTTGAAGCACTCATCAGTGATAACCTTGCAAACGATAATAACGAAATAATTTATGGATCAGGGTATGACTTCAAGAATGGCGATTCAATTCATGCCCGTTTGTTTCATTTAACAAACGACTATTATAATTACCTGAACACAAGGCAAACTGCCATCGCTGCTTTGATAAATCCGTTTGCTGTTTCAGGGGAAATAGTTTCTAATATTAAAGGCGGGTTGGGAGTATTCGCTGCTCTATCTTATACCCAAAAATCAGTTGCTGTTCGTAAATAGCATGCTGTAAAAGAAAACTCACCTTAAAAAAATTTTGTACAAATTCAACAAGTATGAATATACTCATTTTTGCAAAGGGTAACTATGCCTGCAATCAACTTATTCAACTGGCATTAAGCCGTGGTCACTACGTTACCTGGTACGCAGCCTCACAAAAAAACAAGGGTAATTTATCCCACGAAAACCTATTGATTATTCATGCCGATACCCTCAACTACAGCACAGTGGAAGAAGCCATGCAAGGTCAGGAAGTTGTTATTGATGCAATGCACCTTGAGTTGAAAGATAAAGATGACTTTTACATTACAAGTGCTGCCAACATACTAAAGGCAATGAAGGCTAATCAGGTTACCCGTTTTATTTTACTTTCAAGGCACGGTGTTAACAGCAATGTAAAGAAAGCGCCGTTGCGCTACCAGTTATGGTTCAGGTTCATTAATTGGTTTAAGATGGCTCAGCTATCAAAATTAATGATGTTGGAAAACTTTGTACGGGATAGTGGCCTGCAATGGACTATTATCAGGCCAGTTATAATAATCAAAAGCACGAAAGCCATAGAAGAACCCTGTAGTAATTACAAGCCAGGCAACCAAATCAACAGATCCCTTGTACCGGCCAATGCGTTGGCGGAATTTCTATTGACGGTAGCCGCCAAAGATTCCTTTATTCAGGAAATTGTTACCATCTCCAGTAAATAGAAAGAATTAATACTTACCTTAAACAAAAAATATATGTAGTGTAAACTTTACTTAATTCCAAAATCAAACCATGGTAATTGACGGCATTTTTAGAGACTTTGTCTGCAGAGTTTATCCACTAAACGATGAGGATATTTTAGCGCTTCAGCAATGTTTTAAATCGGTGATGATAGAAAAGAAAGGTTTTATTTTAAAAGAGGGAGAGCAAACACAAACCCTTTTTTTTATCAGGTCTGGCTTTTTTCGTGGATATTACCTGAAGGATATAGACGAAATTACACTTAACTTTTATTTTGGTCCCAGCTTTTATGCAGACATTGTTTCCGTACATGATCAGGCACCTACCCGCTATAATGTACAATGCATGGATGCAGGTGAAGTGTAGATGGCAAACATCAGAGAAATTGAAGTACTCGGGCAGCGATTTCCCGGGCTGTTAACTCTCTTCATTCGCTTTTACGAAATCATTTATTCATTTGGGCAAAAGGCATCGGCTGCCCCTTCTACTTCTACAAATTTTGCACCCAGGCTCATTACCTCTTCTTTTACTGCAGGCCTGGTATCAAAAACCTCCACTACAGCACCTAATCTTTTACCAGTGGCGATGGCTTGCAAACCTGCAACACCAGCTCCCAATATCAACATTTTTGCCGGAGGAATACTACCGGCTGCTGTCATAAACATGGGGAAATACTTAGAAAATAAATTGGCTGCAGTCAACACTGCTTTGTAATGACTTCGTTAGCACAATGGGTTAAAGAAAATAAAAAATACTTTTTAAGTTAATTAATTGAATTGTATTAAAAAAGTCTTTAAGTGTAGTGGCACATTGAATTTACCTATCAATGTGCCACTTTTCTTTTTTATATAAAGTTGTCTAATTTTCAATATTGGCTTGCTTCATAGCAATGTTTCCCTTAGTGGACGTTGCGCTTTAAGTAATAACAATATGCACACCTAATTGATGCAACGTTCTGTAAGGGCAGAGATGTTGCTGCGAAATGAAGGTTACTTTCTTTTTCTTATTCTGCTGATTATTTCTGGCTTTACACCTAAGTAGGATGCAAACATATATTGCTGAACTTGTTGTAACAGTTTTGAATTTCTTTTTACTATTAAGGTATAACGTTGTTCAGGGGTTTCGTATAAAAAACTATCCAACGCTAATTCACATTCAAAAACAAGCGTTCTGCAAATAATTTTCCATGCCGATAATAAGTTTAAGAATAATTATATAGTTGTGTAAAATCCTCTTTTGAAATTAGATACCCAGGTAGTTTTTTTTAAGGCCTCAACGCAATATATAGATGGTTTGAAAGTCAAACATTCACAAAATCATCCAAATTTTAAAATTTGATGTCAGGCATCGTGATTTCGAACACTTCTTATATTTCCAGGAGCTACTTTTGCAAAAAAATCTAAAACCTTCAACTGCCATGTCAGGAAAACTCATTTTAGTTTTTTCTGAGGGGCAACAGATTGACAACGATTTGGCTCTTAAAAATGAAAATGATTTCTATGATGAAAATATTGGTCTCGTTTTGTTTCTTGTTAATTTTTAACACTTCATCCGGTCAGTCTCCTATTGAATGGCAGCATAATTTTGGCGGTTCAGGAGCAGATTTGACTTTTGGCAGTTATCCTACTAGCGACAGTGGTTCCGTGATCATTGGCTATACCGCATCTACAAACGGTGACATCACCGGACCAAAAGGTAGTTTTGACATTTTGGTTATAAAACTTGATGCGGCAGGTAACAAAGAATGGGCAAGAAATTATGGCGGGCCTGCAGATGATTATGGAGTAGCCATACAGCAGTTGCCCGATGAGGGTTATATACTTACAGGACTTACAAATGGCAACGGCAGCGATATAAGCGGTCATAAAGGGGGTTCTGATGTTTTTGTAATGAGGTTAGATAGAAACGGAACAATTCTTTGGCAGCGATGCTATGGCGGAACCGGCTTTGATGCCGGCTTTTCGATTGTGTCCACAATTGACGGTGGTTTTGCAGTTGGCTGTACAACTTCCTCAAATAACTTAGACGTATCCGGTAGTAAGGGCGGAATAGATATATGGATAATCAAGCTTAGTGCTTCCGGAACGCTTTTGTGGCAACGAACTATTGGAGGTAGTACGAACGATGACGGGCCTCATACTATTTTAGAAAATAGCGATGGCAGTTTGATAGTTGGAGGTTCTACATTGTCAAACAATGTGGATATAACATTAAACAAAGGCAGTTTTGATGTTTGGATTGTAAAGCTAAGTAGTGCAGGAAACATTGTTTGGCAGAAAACATATGGCGGTACAGATAATGACCTATTTAAATGGTTGGCTAAAGATAGAACCGGGGGATGGTTTATACTAGCAGAAACACGTTCTGCTGATGGTGATGTTTCTATTAATCGGGGAGATTTGGATTTGTGGGTGATACATATTGATAACAACGGAAACCTGTTAACACAAAAAACATATGGTGGCAGTGGTGTTGATGGTGCAGGGTCTTTGCATTACCTACCCGACGGCGACTTAGTATTGTTTGGTTATACAAATTCTACCAACGGTGATGTTTGCCCAACACTAAGAGGAGGTGTTGACTATTTGTTACTCAGGGTTAGTGCAGCGGGCGAAATTGTTACGCAAAAAACGTTAGGTGGATCGCAGGACGATCAAACGTTTTATGGCAGTTCGATAGCAGCCACGCTAGATGGGGGTTTTCGTTTGGCGGGTTCCTCAAATTCATCCGACGGCGATATTACAACACCAAAAGGTGAAAATGACATTTGGATTGTAAAGGTTGACAGCAATTTTCTTAAACCGGTAGCCCCTTCTTTTAGTTTTAACTACCGCACCCCTGTTTGTATTGGCGACGGAAACTTAAGCCCTGTGGTTTCGTCCGGCTTTAAAACAGGTGGTATTTACAGGGCATCTTCCCCGGCGCTTGTTATCGATAGTATTACAGGTATCATTAATCCATCCGCTTCCGTAACTGGTGCTTACATCATTACTTATACAATTACATGCCCTTATACTTATTCAACGAATGTTTCTGTGTCCATTCTGGGTATCACCACTTTAGAACCTTTTTCGTTTAATTATACAGCGCCAATTTGTAATTCTTCTATTAACGCTGCTGTTGTTAAGAGTGGTCTATTTCCTGAAGGAGGTAAATTTACCTCGTCTCCGGCAGGGCTGATGATCAATGAGATAACAGGAACCATTGCAGCATCTGCAAGTGTAGCAGGTAATTATACAGTTACCTACGAAAGATCAGCCACTAGTTGTACTCCGCTTATTAGGCAAAGTATCAGCGTTGTTATTGAAGCTTCCTCAATTCTATCAACTTCATTTTCGTATGCAAGCAGCGCTTTTTGTATAGACAGCAGCATATATCAAATGCCGGTACTTGCAACAGGCTTTAGTAGCGGCGGTATTTTTTCCGCTTCTCCAGGCCTTGCCATAAACCCAATTACCGGAAATTTTAACCCAGCAACAGCCGAAGCCGGAAACTATACGATCATCTATACGGTACCTGTTCCACCTGCTTGTTATAGCGGCGCTATTAGTACCAGTATTCCGGTTACACTTTTTAAATGCAATTGTCAGCTATTTGTGCCCACAGCTTTTACACCAAACAACGACGGGAAAAATGATTTTTTTAGTGGCTTTCCAGTTGCCGGCTGTTTAATTGATTATTACAACATAAGCGTTTATAACCGATGGAGCAATATTGTCTTTACTTCAGAAAATCCACTGTTGCGGTGGGATGGCCGATATAAAAATGAAAATCAACCAGGTGGGGTGTATATCTATAAGATACAATACCAGTTTAAAAATCAATCGTTAAAAAAATTAGCGGGTAGTTTTATTTTGTTACGTTAATTAGTGCTCCGTATATAAGATTGCTTAAAAAAAATGCAAGCCTTATGCTTTATATGAAGGAGGCTTGTTGAAAAAAAACAATTTTCCTTTTTGCAGTGCCGGTTTCATATTATTGCAAGGGGCACCCCGGTAGCTGTTTGCTGTTTACCAGAAGTAACTTCAAATATTAATTTTTCATCTCTTACTTCATAATTAGCAGTAAGAAAAATTTGTTCCGTTATAAAAAGACTGTACATTTTATTTGTAACGAGGTAGTTATCCAAGGTAAGTCCATCGCCTTCATCCGTAATGTAGATATTTTTGGCACTGTCTTTAATTTTCAGTTTATAGTCTTATACCATGGGAAATTTTTCAGAGAGGTATTGAGTTCTCCAAACACAAACCCCTGTATCGGCAGTGTTTGCCAAAGTGAGTTTTACCTGTAAATCCTGCGATTAAAATAGGAACAAATACTTAATCTTTTCATTTTTATCATTACAGTCCTACTAATTATCTGAATGCCTTACTACGCCTGCATGACCTCACCCCAACCCCTCTTCCCCAAAATCATCGGGATATTCTACAAAAGAGAAAGGCCACAACCTCCAGCCAGTGGGAGTTTTAGCGATATGGTAAAATTTTAGTCGGACAATAGTGATTTTTTATATCTTCTCATTTAAAGAGTTTGGTTTTACTTCCACTTTCGGTGGAATTAATTTATACATAACCGGCGTTACAATCCTTGATAAAATAGTAGAACTGATAAGCCCTCCAATAAGCACTAATGCCAATGGCGATATTTGAGGATTTGGGTTTAATGCCAGAGGAATTAATCCACCAATTGCTGTTAATGAAGTAAGTATCACCGGTAAAAAACGTACTTCCCCGGCTTCTTCAATTGCTTTTGTTAAGGCCATGCCGTTT
>JBBQKO010000244.1:0-6507 GCA_038327005.1 Chitinophagales bacterium
CTTTAGCAACTCGATACCGTTCTTTACTTTGCCGCCTAAATAAATCGGCTGCCTTATTTGTAAAGAATTAAACGACTGGTTAAGTATCTGCGGATTCAGGGTTACTTCACCTGCGGGGAAATTTACTTTAAAGGGAGTAATATTGTCGCTAATTCTTATGTAGCTTAGGTTAACGCCCACTTGTGGCAACTGCGTATTAATGCCTTGTTGAATTTTTGAGTCTGCAATTTGAAGTTGGGTGCTGTCAATTTTTAGTTGCTTACTGTGTGCAATACTTAATGTAATAGCATCATCTAAGGTTAATAGTTTGGTCTGTTGAGCTTCTACAACAGTTGAAATAAAGAAACAAATACCTAGTGCATACATTGGTAGTTGCCTTTTGAACAGTTTGGTCATTTTGATAATTATACAAATAACGTTCATTTAATGACTTAAGTTCATTTTATTTGAAAAAAATTATTTCTTAACCCCATTCTCTAACATTTCAATAAAAGTATTTACCAAATCTTTTTCAGAGATGCCTAATTTCTCTTTCATGAAAGCGCCTCTTACTTTTATTAACTGTAACATCCCTACCGACATTCCCCATAAACCCATTGACAAAATTGAAGGATTGATGTTGGCATTTAGTGTTCCGTTTGCTTGCGCTCTGTTAGCTATACCTACGATCAAATTGGTAATATTTTCACCGGATTGGTGCATTTCTTCTGTTTCGGTAAGTTTATTGTTTACTTCATAGAGAGATACCAAATCGTAATTCAAGGGATTTTTTTTATAAAATTGGTAATCGACTCTAATAATATCTTTCAATTTTTCTATATCGGAGCCTTTACCTTTTTCAATTTTTTGAAATTCTGCAAATAAAAGATTTCTTGCCTTCACACTTAGAACACTCAATATCTCCTCCTTACTCTTGAAGTATAAATAAATAGTCCCTTTAGCAAGCTGGGTTTCATTGGCAATTAAATCAATACTTAATCCATGTAAACCGTGTGATTGCATAACTTTTACTGCGGCATCTAAAATTAACTTTCGCCTGTTTTCCTTTTCTATTTCTTTCCTTTCTTTGGTACTCACTTTTATTTTTTTAAAATTTTCAGCTAAAATACAAAAGAAAAATTGTTGCGGTGTTGTTTTAAGTTTAACGGGGAGCATCCCAAATCCGAAAGCTATCAGATGTCGCTTCAAAAAGTGATCTGTGGGAACACCGAACACGCTGAGAACATCTCACTACATATTGGCACCGCATTAAATGGCTTCGCTTAGTCAAATGGTACTTACGAGTAGAATACAGGGTGTTTAACGCCTTGTGGGAATCCGCCGCAGCCTATTCCTAAAGGTTGATTGTCCGGGAGTGGTTTTAACAACATAAAGTCTGAAAGCGGGAACCTTATTGCGAATTCAAGCGCTGGATTTTGGAGTAGCAGTATTAGAATTTCAAAATCCCTTTTTCAACAGCGCATCAAACAAACATGCATCGGCTGTAGAACATTGATTAATACCTGGTGCTTTGTTAGGAACAAAATGATTGTTCGCTTTGTGAAAGGTGAATGATGAAATATTCACCTTTCACCTTTTGCACCTAACACTACCTGATAAGTGTATCCCCATGCCCCACCCTACTGTGAACTTAATTTATACTGCAGCATTACTTAATTGAATACTTTGAATTATTTTAGCTAAAACTAAAAAGGTTTATCTATTCATAAAGATGATACGCTATTGTACGGCCATACTATTTCTGCTAAGTGTATCCTTTACCGGTTTCACACAAACGAAGCTTGTAGATAGCCTGCTGCAATTGGTATATGCTGCCAAAGGAGATAAACAAAAGCTGGAAGCAACGCTCAACTTATGCAATGAATACAATAGCATGTCAAGAGATACGCTTGACTACTATTCCTTTTATGCAAAGGCACTTGCTACCCAGGTAAATGATCAACGCTTGAAAGATCTTGCTGAACTGGCTGTTGCCTATGACTATATGCGCTGGGGCTGGACGGATAGTGTACTTGTAACCGTGGAGCCGCTCATTAAAGGAAATAAAATTGGCAATGCGGCCAGTCGTAGTATTTATTTTAAAGCATGCAGGTTAAAGGCAATGAGTTATGCAATGCACTCCCGATACCAGGAAGGATTGACGGTGCTGTACAAAATTATAAATGAAGCAGAAGCCTACAAAGACACGCTCATACTTGGCGAGAATATCAACACAATCGGATCAATAGCACTGGCAAGAAACCAGCCAAGGGATGCATTGAAATGGCTATCAAGGGCACTGTCTCTTACAACCGAAGTCCCCCGCTACAAATCAATACGGGCCGCAGTATTTGTAAATATGGCAGAAGCATATTCCCAATTGAAAAAACCAGATTCAGCCAATATCAATATTGAAAAAGGTATCCTGATTTTTAAGCAAACGGAAAACCTTACCAACCTGGCGATCGCCTTGCAACGACAGTCAGATATTTTTCTTGCCGCAGGCAAAACAGATGCAGCAGAAACCAGTTTAAAGGAATTAATTAAACTAAGAAAACAATCCGGCGATAGTGCAGTAAATATAAACGATAATCTAAGCCTGATCGATTTTTATCTTCAAACAAAACAGATAGACAAGGCTATACAATTTTGTAAGGCATCTCTGGCTACCGGCGATTTGCACAACGATAACAACGGAGATACAAAAACTTTTGCCAACAACACCAATATCAGGTTGGAGTATTACATGGCGCTTGCAAAGTGTTATAAATTAAATGGTGATGGTGAGCTGTATCAGCAAACACTGGAACAAATCATCGTTGCAAAAGATTCTTTCTACCAGCATAATTCTGCCAGGGCTATTGAAGAATTGCAAACCAAATACGAGGTACAGAAAAAAGAAAATACCATCATACAACAAAGCCTCGACATCACCCGGAAAAACAATCGCTTTTATACTTTTTTGGGCATTGCTTTATTCATTGCCGTTATTGCCGTTTTACTTTTTTATGAGTATAAAAAAAGAGAAAAATATAAACTGAATGCCATGCTGGAAAAAGAAAAGATACTTGCAACGCAGTCCGTTGCAAGAGCAGAAGAAACAGAACGAAAACGCATTGCTGCCGATTTGCACGACAACCTTGGAGCCTATGCTGCATCCATAGTTTCCAATCTCGATTTTATTTCGGCAACGGGTCAGCAGCAGCTTAAGGGAGGTGCTGCATTGCAGGAGCTGCGCAACAATTCACAGGCAATTGTATCGCAGCTAAATGACACCATCTGGGCATTGAAAAGAGAAGGCCTTTCACTAACCGCCATCAGCGACCGCATCAAAATTTTTATGCAACGCATTCAACCAAGCTACCCACAAATTACCATCAATATCATAGAGCAAATAGACGAAGACCCGGCACTGACACCTGCACAGGCTTTTCATCTTTTCAGAATCATGCAGGAAGCCATCACGAATGCACTTAAACACAGCAACGCAAAAGAAATCATCGTTTATATTGAAAGCAATATGAACGGATCAAGCATAAAAATAACAGATGATGGCACCGGTATAGAAAATTCAAGCTACATCAATAAAGACGGCAACGGACTGGCGAATATGCAGCAAAGAGCAACCGAAGCCGGATGGACAATAGCGTGGAGCGCCAACTTACCACAAGGCACAATCGTACATTTAGCATCTACTACAAATTAATTATATGCCGTTGTTTTATTTAATGTGAACTTGTGAATATTATGAAAATCGACACCTGCATCAGAATCGGTTTGGCAGAAGATAAGCCCATCAACCGCAACACATTTTTACAAAAAATAAACCAGTTGCCTGGGTACGAGGTTGCATTTACTGCCAACAACGGCAATGAGTGCCTCGAAGAACTAAGAGGGCTACCCTTAGCGCTTTTGCCGCAGATTATTTTTATGGATATTGAAATGCCGGAGCTCGATGGCATACAAACAATCGCCATCGCCAAAAGCCTTTATCCACAAATACATTTTATTGTGCTGACTGTTTTTGATGATGACGAAAAAATATTTGATGCCATTAAAGCCGGTGCATCCGGTTATATGCTAAAGCACGAAAATGCAGCCGTACTGGAAGAAGCCATGATCAATGTATTGCAATACGAAGGCGCCCCCATGAGTCCTGCCATTGCACGCAAGGCGCTGCAACTGCTTAGCCGTGCCACAAAGAACAATGATCCCAAACCAAAGCCAATCATGCCAGATATGATTACCGAGCGGGAAAAAGAAATTCTACAGCAAATGGTAAATGGATGGGATGCAAAAAGAATTGCTTCGGCGCTGAACATAAGTGTGCTAACCGTTCGCAAGCACATCGCCAATATTTACGACAAGCTACACGTAAACTCAAAGGCGCAGATTATCAGCCTGGCCCATAAAAACAACTGGTTATAAAATGTGCTGTATTTACACAACAGCCTGAAAAAATAATGGGCTATCAGCAATAGCATTGCTATCAACTTCAGTAACGGGTATCCATTGCATGCCGATTGCAATCGGATTTGACTTCTTTTGTGTTATGTATGTTTCGCAACGATTCCCTTTTCCATTTATCTGGAAAGAAAAACTTTCGCAAATAAGACTTATTTTAGCTGTATTGCCGCAAGTTTAGCTTTTGAACTTGCGACAATACAAAACGTTATACAAAACCCATGCGATACCTTTTAATTATAGTAATTTTCTTTAGTTTTCAAAACTGCAGTCAACAGTCGTCGGTAAGGGATTATAAACTTTTTGACAACTACTCTTCGATAAGAAACCGAATAGTTACTATTAACATGTCAGATCAGACATTATCGCAAAAACAGTTAATAACATTTAGTCTTTTAAGAAGTTTCATCAAGACTTATCCTCTCAGCGAGAATAACCTAACCTTACTCGCTTCCGCAAAGAATCTATCGGCCCTACAGTACGATTCTCTTTATAAATATCTTAACCCGGAACTTAAGAAAAATCCATATTGGCGAAGTGTTGACCTCACTAAATCTCGAATTCATGTTGCAGAAACAGGAAAGTTATTTAATGAAATTAGTCTCATCGATACACTAAACGTTTCTATTAATACCGGTTCGTTTAAAGGGAAAATTCTTTTCGTTGACTTTTGGAGTTCCTGGTGTGTAAGTTGCCGAGAACAATTCCCGCATTTAAAACAGATATATGCGAAATATAATTTGAAAGGCTTCGAAATCATTGGCGTATCTATGGATGAAAAAAAAATCGCATGGATTGATGCCATAAAACAAGATAGACTGTCATGGCCACAATATTGTGAGTTTATGCGTTTTCAAGAAAACACCCTTGCGAAAAGATTTCATATAATAGGTTTACCTTCAAATTTTTTAATTGACAGGAATGGAATATTGATCGGACAAGATCTGTCACCCAAAGAAATAGAAACTTTAATTTCAAGGTTGTAATCGGGCTTCGTATAACATTAAGCAATTCGATAAAATTTTAATTCTCCATGCTATACAACAAGGTGTTGTATACAAAAATAATAGCCGAAAATCTCCATAAAAAAGCCCCGCTTTAAAAAACTATTTTTGTCCCAGCGGATTTTTCACCGCATATCCTACAAAAAATAAAAGAGCCCTGCGTGAAACCCCGACGCAGAAAAGAGCTTCGATTCGCTTGATAGCAAACTTTGTGTTCCCCTTTGTCAATCAGGATAAATACAAAGCATTTCTAGATCGAATTGCAAATGTCGAGACACCCGGTCTGACCTGCGGTGCCGATCGGGATACACACTCCACACTCCGGTCGGTACCGCAGGTCAGACCGGATATAACAAGCAAAGAAAAATGGGAGGAACCGAAATAGTAGCATCGCTTTTTCGCATTTTGCCCGACATGGTTTTCACAGCTTAGACAACAAGAAATAATAGAACCCTCAATGAAACCCCGACCTGGAAATGCCCGCCCCTTGCACCAGCGGTGCAATCTGTTTGTAGAAAAGTTCTATATTTAGTAGTGATTGCCCAAGAGGGGCAACCTTTAAAAAATCAATCATGGGCGATACCTACACGCAATTATACATTCAATTGGTTTTCGCCGTAAGAGGCAGAAAAAACTTTATACAAAATTCATGGGAAGAAGAAATGTATAAATACATCACCGCTGTCGTGCAAAAAGACAAACATAAAATGCTTGCCATTAATGGAATGCATGATCATGTACACCTGTTCGTTGGCTTGAACCCGGCCATCTCCATTTCAAACCTTGTACTGGATGTAAAACGGGCAAGTAATAACTGGATTAATGACAAAGGTTTTATAAATGGGAAATTTTCATGGCAGGATGGTTACGGTGGTTTTTCATATGGCAAATCACAGGTTGATCGTGTTTGCAAATATGTACTAAATCAAAAAGAACATCATAAAAAGCAGACCTTTAAAACAGAATATACCAGTCTCCTGAAATTGTTTGGCATTGAATTTAAAGACGAATATCTATTCGAATTTTATGATTAAACCTGGAGCTAAACAGGTTGCCCCTC
>JBBQKO010000245.1:0-6506 GCA_038327005.1 Chitinophagales bacterium
TAGCTGTTGCCGATACGCCAAAACAGGCTTTTATATCACTTTTTTTAAATGCTGGTAAGATAAGTGTCCAATTAAAAGGCGTTGCCACTAAAATAGCCGTTGAGGAGAGTTGGTCCCATTGAACTTCTGAAGCATGAACCACTGGAATATTTAAGTAGCCGGGCAATAATACGGTAAATAAAAATCCATAAATACTATAGGCGGGTACATAGGTAATAATTTCACTCGCATTGTTGAAAAAACCAGCTAATACGGCGACCTCTCTCATTAAAAAATAAAGATCATGAGTTACAGAACCGGGGTTGCCAGAGGTGCCGGAAGTTCTAAAAGTAAATTGGTTATTTTTTTCTGATCGGGCGCTTGTAACCTTTTGTACCCAATTGTCAACAAGGTCATCTTCCAGCAAATAATTCTTTTTATCGGTTTCAAAAACATGGAACAACGAATTGACATGCGCTGCCAACTCCATTATTTGTATAGAATCCAGCCCCAGATTATCTTGAAACTTTAAATCTGGTGCATAATATTTATGGTGCTTTGTAAAATTTTGCTTTGAAACAAAACCCGCTAAATCCACCAGTACATTTCTAATACATTGTTCTAAAAACATGCTTTAAGTTGCCATTGGTAAAGTAATGGTGAAGATAGCACCATTATCATTGTGTACTCGTATTTTACCTCCATGTGCTTCAATAAATTGTTTTACAATGGCTAGTCCAAGGCCGGTTCCGCCTCCTTTTTGGCTTGTAATAAAAGCATTAAAAAGTGTTTGCATAATTTGTTCAGGTATGCCGGGGCCGCTGTCTTTAATTACAATGTTGACGTTGTCATTTTCTACCGATGTTGAAACAAAAATGCTTGCATCCTTTAAATCCCGATCCTGGATGGCATCAACCGAATTATTAATAAGATTCATAAATACCCTTTTCAACTTACTGGCATCACCTAAAACATATAAATGCTCATCCAATGATTGAATCAAATTTATTGGCAGAATGGCCCGCTTGTTATTCGCCAATGCAATGCCATCCTTAATGAGATTGCCCAAGTTTACCCTCTCCTTTTTCAATGAAGATTCGTTGATAAAATCTAAAAAGTCGTCGAATATTTCGGCTGCTTGTTCACCACATTGTTCTACCAGTTCCAACAAAGGATTGTCTACACCTTCGCCCCGCATTAATTCGGTAATGATAGGGATATTTTTTATAGGTGTTCTTAAATCATGCATTAACATTCCCATAGCTGTGCCAATGGCAGATAATTTTTCTTTTTTTAGTAACTCTTCATAAAGCTGTGCATTAAGAATAGCTTTCGCAGCATTTTGTACAAACAATCTTAGAAGGTAAAGTTTTTCAGTTTTTAGCTGTGTATCTTTTTTCAACACTGCAAAAACAGCATAGTCTTCCATTTTGGCAAAAATTATTTCATCAATTTGTATCACATCGTCATGATTGGCATTTGCAGAAATAATTTTTTGATTTAATTGCGAAAGATTGATTTTTTCTTCCAGTGCACCTATGGAAAATAATTTTTCATACAGATTGTTTTCCATCTTACCCATTACTGCCATATCGGTTTCGATGTACATGGCAAGTTGATCTAATATATTTTGAAGTAAAGTGTTTAAATGGTGTTCTGATATGGAAAGATTGGCAATGATATTAATCAGGGTCTCCAGGTTTCTAAGCTTATTATAATCGTTTACCCCTTTTATCGCAAGCTGCAATATTTCTTCAGTCGCATAAGGTTTACAGTGATAACCTACATTTTGCCCGGCTTTTGCAACAATATCTTCTATTGATTTATCGCTAAATGCAGTAACAATTATGATCTCTACTTTAGGATCAATTTCTTTTATTCTGATGGCTGTTTCCAATCCATCCCAACCAGGCATTCTCATGTCCAGAAAGATTAATGCATAAGGACTTTTTTCTTCAATTGACAATTTCACTTTTTCAAATCCTTCCATTCCATTGATGGCTTTATCCACCTTAAACTCCGGAATATTACTTTTGGCAGGAGTCAAAATCCCCTCCTCTTCTTCATCATCAAACAAAATACTGCTTGCGTTGATAATGGCTTCATTTTTTTGGTACTTCCTGGGTACAAGAATTTCTTCTATATTATCTCTCACCAATTCTTCGTCATCAATTATCAAAACCCTGGTATTAATTTTTTCTTTAGACATTACATTTATTTTTCTACTGTTATTGGATTTTATTCTATTACAAATGCTATGGTTGCAGTGGCACCCAAGCCTGCTCCGTTGCTTTCTAAATGTATAGTACCATTGTGACTTTCAATGATGCTTTTACAATTTGCCAAACCTAATCCAGTACCTTCTGATTTTGAGGTAACGCCCTTTTCAAAAAAGTGATCTCCATTGATTCCTTCAAAACCAAGTCCGTTATCTGTGATACTGATATCGATTGATTTCTCATTCACCATTAGTACTATGTGTACTGATTTTTCAGGAACATTTGCTGAAAAAACAGACTCTACTGCATTCTTCATCAGATTTAAAATTACCTGCATCAATTTGGTTCTATCGCCTTTTATTGGAGGCACTTTAATTGGAATATCCGAGGTGATTTGAACACCCTTTTTATCAAAAGATGCCAACAACATTGCGGTGGAGTCATTGATGATTGATCTTAAATTTACTGGTAACCTGTCTGAACTTTGGCCCTTTACATACTGCCTTTGAATGTTTAGAATTTCCTGTATGTGAGAAATAATATTTAGTTGCTCGTTAATGGATTGCTTTACATCCATTTTTTCTTGCTCCATATTGACAATCACTCCATTTAATAAATCTATCAGTGCATTTGCCTTAGCTTCCCCAATCGCATTGCTGATGGCTGAATTTTGCTTTTCAATATAAAGTTTCAAATTAATAAGGGTGCCTATATCACTTTGTTCGATGCTTTTTTTTATTCTGGTAACGTAAGAACCAAATCCAACCACTGCATTTCCGATATCATGCAACACACCGGATGCTATTTCAAACTTGCTATGTTCTACGGCTTTGTCTTGCAAAGCCTGACTCATCAGTTTTTCCTTTTTATACATTTCCGTAATGTCATCAAAAGTGTACATAAAACTATCGGTTGATAATTTATTAACAGAAAAGAGGTAATGCGTTTTTTTACCTTCCTCCTCATTTTGCCTTTTAATGCTGTAATGTTCCTGGTTGATAATATTACCAGTTTCTACTGTGCTGACTTCTAACTTAGCTTTTAGCTCAGGTGCAATAAGTTTTAGTAAATCCAGCAGATTGGTTGGGGCAAGTTTTGTTTCTATAAACAGCGGTAACATTAGTTGTACTCCCTTCGCATTAATTTGCTTAATGTTACCCACGCTATCCGTTTCTATCAATCCCAATGGAATTTGATGGATGATAGCCAGCATTTTTTGAACTTGTATCTCTGTTGCTAAAGTATTCAAGGTTATAATTTTTTAACAAGCATGTATTGATTATCACCTTCACCTTTTAATAGCCTTAGTTGCACAGGAATTGGCTGGGTAACGTAGGTGAAAATATATTGCACCTGCTCATCCAATGTAGCTTTGCTGTATTTTTCAGCTACTAAAAAATTATTTGTACAAGGTGCTACTTGCGTAAAAAAATGTTTACCGATAGAGTTTTCTCTTTTTACCCCTGTAATCAATTCTTCTTCTTTGTTATAGAATACAACCGTTCCGGTTCTACTCATTTTTACCAATCCAAAGTTTAAGTTATCAAGTATTTCATCTGGTTGCTCATCCAGCCATTCCAATATATCATTGCTATCAAATTCGTTGTTCATTTTAATTGCTTTTTGGTTTAATAATGTAGATTCTACCAGTTTTTTTTGTTTATTAAGTTTATGAAAGAAATGGAAACATCACTTAAAGTCAATCTTATTTGCTAACTCAAAATGTTCAATTATATTATTCATCATTTTTAATCAACTGGTAAAATTAAAACTCATTGTAAATGATGTTTTATTTGGATAGTAAATTTTACGGATCGATATCTATTTTGTTCCTTATTAAATTTTTATAAATGCCGTTTCATTCTTTTTAAAGCTTAATAAAATTTAATTTATTTTCTGATACACAATTATCAACACCAAAATTACCTTGTTTTGAATGATTTAATTTAGACGGGAAATTACATCTTATGTAGTTAGACTACTACAATACAAAGCTTGTAAGATTTAGCCAATGATTCGCCATTTGGCCTGGGCGGCTCCGTTTTTACACAAGACATCGAAAGAGGAAAACGGGTTGCAGACCAGATTGATACAGGCATGGTTTTCATTAACCACCCCACCTGGACGGAGGCTGATTTACCATTTGGCGGCACCAAAGGTTCGGGCTATGGAAGAGAACTTTCTGAATTCGGTATTGATGAATTTGTAAATAAAAAACTAATCCGCATTAGCGAATTATCAGATCCTTTTTAGATAAAACAGGCCGCATAAAATTAATTTATTTCACTTTTAAATTGTATAAAATGGGTTATCACGCTTACAAAAAATGCATTGATGCATGCCTTAAATGTGCAGTGCTTTGTAACCATTGCGCATCATCCTGCCTGTAGGAGAAGGATGTAAAAATGATGGCACTGTGTATCCAGATGGATATGGAATCTGCCGCATTGTGCTACGCCGCAGCGCAATTAATGAGCTTAGGTAGTACTAAATCAGTTGAGCTATGCAGGTGATGTGCTGAAGCATGTGAAGCTTGTGCGGTTGAATGTGGCAAACATAAAAATGAACATTGCAAAGAATGTGCAGAGGCTTGCAAAAAATGTGCGAAGTAATGTAAAAAGATGTAATCCGGTGTATTTTTTTTTAATCACCAATTACAAAAAAAACAAAATTTTCACTATGATATTGAGCAGAAACAGGACAAAAGGTCAGCCTGTTTTTACAGCTCGCTGGTTCTTTCTTTTGTTTGTGCCAATTGCAATACCTGGTTTATAACAGCAACTAAATATTCAAGATATTGCCCTGTAATGCTTTTGTCGTGAATAACAACACAAGCTTCAAAGTATCCCCTAATTGTTAAATATGGCACGAGGTGAAATCAATCATACTTTCGTCCGTAAACTAGCCTCACTTTTCCCCATAATTTCGTGGTAATGGACTTGTATGCAGAAATCCAGCACTCGCCGTAATACATGATAAAAAGATCGTATCGAAACTTGAACAACGTTACCAATATCGGCAAGCTCCGATGACGCTGCCGGGTTTGCGTCTTTAAGGCTTTTAAGATAAACTCTTTTGTGACAAAAGTCCGTTACATGCTCCACCTATGTTACCACTTTCACTTATATTAAATGGAAATCTTTATTTGAGATGATCAATGCTCATGAAATGAAATATCTCTAGTGCTTTCTTTTATGAAATACAATTTATCCGGCATCACCCGCCAAGTCATTACCTGGACTTAAAAATTTGAATAACGAAGGTCTGAACTTGATAGCGCATTCAACGTCGGGGTTTCGCAGCATCAGTATGATAATTTAAAGATCTTTTTGTGCGAAAACCCTGCCGGGACAGAAGAACTATGGCAATACAAACGCTGGACGCCATAATTGAACCTGTTCAATAATCCACCCTTCTTTTGGGGTATAAACTAAAATACTTACTTTTACCGTTAGTAATTAAAATACTATGATAATTTCTTTTGGAAATTCGGATACAGAAAAAATCTGGAATGGCAATAGAGTTAAAAAATTACCAACCGAAATTCAAAATGTAGGAAGAAGAAAATTAAGAATGCTAAATAACTCTGTTGATTTAACAGATTTAAAAATTCCTCCTTCGAATAGACTTGAAAAACTATCTGGCAAGTTGAAAGAATTTTATAGCATTCGGATAAATGAACAATGGAGAATAATTTTTAAGTGGAATTCGGGTAATGCTTTTGAAGTAGAAATAATTGATTATCATTAAAAAAAAGTAAGATGGCAAAGCTCAAAAATATACATCCAGGTGAAGTGCTTCTCGAAGAGTTTCTTTTGCCATTAAAAATTTCCGCATATCGCCTTGCAAAAGATGTCGAAATACCACAGACACGTATTTCCGAAATTATAAAAGGCAATCGAAGAATTACTGCCGATACCGCTCTTCGATTTAGTAAGTATTTTGGAAACTCTGCAAAATTTTGGCTTGGTATGCAAGATGACTTTGATATCGAAGAGGCACTTTCAAATAAGGGGCCTTTACTACAATCAATAAAAACATTCACTTCGAAAGTAGCATAACGGTGGGCAGTGAAGTATGCAAGGTGAATTTCACTGTTTACTACTAAAAGAACCGCATGTAAATGGCTCAATCAGACAAATTGAATCATAAGGTTATTAAAAACCATCGGCCCCCATCCCTCCAATCAAATCTTTATTACTCCCCAATTTTTATCATATTCAATTTCTCAATATCCCGGATACAGTCGGCCGAAATGCAGGGAATAAAAACAATCCCTTTGGTTCGTTCTATCCGCTGGAGTAAATA
>JBBQKO010000246.1:0-6502 GCA_038327005.1 Chitinophagales bacterium
AGAAATGGTAGTAGATGGAGTAAGCTAGTAAAGAAGTCTGGCAGAGTGAAGAGGTTGGCACCGAAGGTCACACAGCAGGCGTTCAGCATTCAGCAGGCGGTCGGTACCGAAGGTCAGACCGCTTGCGTCCAGCAAACATTAAGCGGTCGGTACCGAAAGGGTACCGAAGGTCAGACCGCTTGCATCCAGCATACATCAAGCAGTCGGCACCGAAGGTCAGACCGCTGAAGTACTTTATACAGCAGGCGGTCGGTACCGAAGGTCAAACCACTTGCGTCCAGCATACATCAAGCGGTCGGCACCGAAGGTCAAACCACTTGCGTCCAGCAAACATTAAGCTGTCAGTACCGAAAGGGTACCGAAGGTCAGACCGCTTACGTCCAGCATAGAACGACAAAATACCGAAGGTCAGACCGCTTACGTCCAGCATAGAACGACAAAATATGTAAAGCCTGATATTTAGAAGTTTGTTAATAAACGATGATGATTAAGCGACATAAATTTACCCGAATACAAATTCTATACTTCCACCGAGAATTGATTGTATAAAAAACTCCTGACTAGTAGCCAGGAGTTTTTTATACAATCAATATGATTGATTATTGAAGTTGTATTACAAGGTCTTTAACACATCATTCATACTTCTTACAGCGGCTGCACTTTTTTCAAAAGCAGCTTGCTCATCTGCATTTAATTTAAAGTCAAGGATTTTTTCCCAACCATTTTTCCCGATGGTAACCGGAACACCGATACAAATATCTTTCTGACCATATTCACCATCCAACGCTACGCAGCAGGTAAATAATTTTTTCTCATCTCTTACAATGGCTTCTACCAAGGCAGCTCCGGCAGCACCGGGTGCATACCATGCAGAAGTTCCGATTAAAGCGGTTAAAGTAGCACCACCAACCATGGTGTCTTTTACAATCTTCTCTTGTTGTTCAGGAGTTAAAAAGTCAGTAACCGGTGCACTGTTCCAGGTTGCTTTGCTAATTAAAGGAATCATAGTAGTGTCGCCGTGACCACCAACTACAACCGCATTTAAATCAGATGGACTGCAACCTAAATGTTGGCTCAACTGGAATTTAAAACGAGCACTGTCTAATGTACCGCCCATACCAATGATCCTGTTTTTTGGCAAACCTGTTGCTGTTAAAGCCAGGTAAGTCATCGTATCCATCGGATTGCTGATCACAATAATGATCGCTTCCGGAGAATATTTTAAAATATTTTCTACAACACTCTTAACGATGCCGGCATTTACGCCAATCAATTCTTCCCTGGTCATCCCTGGTTTACGAGGCAAGCCAGATGTTATTACAACAACACCGCTATTAGCAGTTTTGCTATAATCATTGGTGCTGCCGGTAATCTTTGTATCAAATCCAAGCAGGGTAGCAGTCTGCATCATATCCTGGGCTTTACCTTCGGCTACACCTTCTTTAATATCCAATAAAACCAGTTCTGTGCAAAGTTCTTTGCGGGCAATATTGTCAGCACAGGTTGCACCTACGGCCCCGGCTCCAACTACAGTAATTTTCATGATAATTTATTTATTATTTAAGATATTTAATTGCGCAGCAAAGTTAAGGGCATTACAGGCAAATTTTGAAATATGAGATGAAGATCAATCCACTTCCTGAGGAAAATCATATTTGTTTTATTTATTGGACGGTTTAATAAGTCATCGAATTGCAAATCATTTTTATTTGACTGCTTCCAATATTGCAGGTATCCCAATGTTTCCAACGAATGCTTTGGCGAGGTTTCCTTTTTGATCGTACACATAAAGAGAAGGGTAGGTTCTTATTTTGTAAACCAGGGCCAATTTTAAATTGATATCCCGAGCAACTTTAATGTTGGACATCGAAGCCAAGTTGTACGTTTCATAAAAGTCTTTAATCTCCGGGTAAGGTGCATTGGAAACCATTAGAATCTGGATGTGCTTTAACTCTTGTTTGTAAGCAAGTAATTCCTTTGTTTCAATTTGGCAGTGGTCGCAATCCGGACTAAAAAAAATGACTACCACCGGCGAATTCTTTTTCAAATACTGATTGGTAAATTCCAAACTGTCAGGTACGGCCAATAGTTTAAAAGCAGGGATCTTTAAAAAATTATTTACGTTGTCATTGCTGCTGTCATTTTGAGCATAGAGTCCAATAGAAGCAGCAATCAGCATTAGCAGGAGGATGATATTTTTCAAATGTCAATTTTTGTAAAGCTAAGTTTTAAAGTCAAAAGGGGTTGTTAATGCTTTTGCACAAAATCCTGATCAATCCGGGTTTTAAAAATAGCCAGATTTGGATTGGGCTTATTTGATTGAAATACCTGTTTTGCTTCAAATTTTCTATTTAGCTTTACTATTCCTACTTTTGCACCCCATTTATTTGGGAGGCCAAAAAGGTTGCGAAGCTTTAAATGAATGCCGATAGCTTGCAGCCAGCAACCAACAATCGTAAATAACAAACACTAAACAATAAATAATCATGGCAACAACAGCAGACATGCGCTCAGGGCTTATCATCAAAGTAGATGGTAGTTTATACACCGTTATAGAATTCGGACAAAATAAAACGGCCCGTGCCGCTGCAAAAGTTTGGGCAAAAATGAAAGGTGTAGACAATAGCCGAACCATTGAAGTTACCTGGAACAGTGGTGAAACTATTTTTCCGGTAAGGGTTGAAAAGAAGGCTTATCAATACTTATATAAAGATGATACCGGCTACAGTTTTATGGATGTGGAAACATTTGAGCAAATTACAGTACCCGAAACAATGGTAGATGCGCCTAAGTTTTTAAAAGATGGTCAGGAAGTTTCTGTACTAATCAACGGCGAAACCGACCAACCAATGGGAGTAGAGTTGCCTGATAAAATTGTACTATTGGTTACTTACAGCGAACCTGGCATGAGAGGAGATACCGCCACCAAAACCCTTAAACCTGCAACCGTGGAAACGGGCGCTACCGTAAATGTGCCACTGTTTGTAAACGAAGGCGAATTGATCCGGGTTAATACCAAAACCGGTGAATACGTAGAAAGAGTAAAAGAGCATTCGTAGATGTACGTTTAATTATGCAAACTGTTTAAATAAGTGAACCAATACGAGCGAAGCTAAATTATACAACTAATTGTTTTTAAAAAGGCCCCTTTTTCAAGTTGGGCCTTTTTTATTTTGTCCATTTTTGGCCCTTTTTTAGCCGTTTTTGTACATTTTTCAGGGCGTTTAATCAATTTTAGCCAGTTTTCTTAAATTCTTTTATTTTTAAAAAGTTGGAATATTAATAAATCATTACCTACCTTAGCCGCCCGTTATTCAAAACAAAAACCATTTAATATCACAATATGGACATTAAACAAATTCAGGAGCTTGTAAAGCTTATTAACAAGACCAATATTGGTGAAATTACGATTGAAGAAGAAGGGGTTAAAATAACTGTCAAACAAAAAAAAGACCCTGTTCAGCATTTCGTTTCAGGAGTACAGCCGGCCCAAACTTATTCTCCGCCGCCACCACCCCCACAAAATACACAGGCCGCTACACCTCCTCCTGCAGCCGCAGTTGAAATACCAAAAGCAGATAATTTTATTACCGTAAAAAGTCCAATGATCGGCACATTCTATCGCCAGTCAGGACCAGGTAAGCCCATCTTAATAAATATTGGCGATGAAATTATTCCTGGAAAAGTAGTTTGCATCATAGAGGCGATGAAACTTTTCAACGAGATTGAAAGTGAAGTAAAAGGGAAAATCGTAAAGGTATTGGTAGAAGATGCCAGCCCTGTTGAATATGACCAACCGTTGTTTTTGGTAGACCCTAGCTAATTAGCTGATTTGCTAATGAAATGCAGGCATCTCTCTTCACCATTTAAATTGAATGATTATGAGAAAAGAATTGATTGAAAATAATCCACTCTTAAAATTAAGTTTTGAATTTTCGATATTGATTCTTGGTTATTGCGATTATTTAGATCAGCAAAAGAAATATGCCATTAGCAGACAGTTAATCCGCTCCGGAACATCAATAGGTGCCAATGCAATGGAAGCTCAAAATGCGGAAAGCAAAGCCGATTTTATTCCTAAAATAAAAATAGCAGCTAAAGAAGCAGATGAAACCCAGTATTGGATTACCTTATGTGAGTATGCCAGTGGGTATCCCGACACAAAAATCATTGAATTCAAGTTAACTGAATTACAAAAAATTATAAATGCCATTTTAGGAACTGCAAAAAGAAAAACACCATTTAGTTATTTTCTCAGTTTCTTTATTTTTTAATAATGCTATTATCTGCAACTGTTATATAAAAATGTTTTTCGCAGAATGCCTCGCTTCTTAATTAGCACATTAGCAAATTAGCAAATTAGCACATTTTCAAATTGTCACTATGTTCAAAAAGATATTAATTGCCAACCGCGGCGAAATTGCATTACGCGTTATCCGTACTTGTAAGGAGATGGGTATTAAAACGGTCGCTGTTTACTCAACTGCCGATAAAGATAGTTTGCATGTAAAGTTTGCCGATGAAGCAGTATGCATCGGTAAACCCAGCAGCATGGATTCTTACCTCAATGTATTGCACATTATGGCTGCAGCAGAAATTACCAATGCCGATGCCATTCATCCCGGTTATGGATTTTTGGCAGAGAATGCCAAGTTTGCGCAGATATGTGCCGATCATGGCATTAAATTTATCGGACCTACGCCTGATATGATCAATGCCATGGGCGATAAAATTACCGCTAAGGAAACCATGATCAAAGCAGGTGTTCCGGTGGTACCCGGAAGTGGAGGATTACTGGAAAGTGTAGAACAGGCAAAGGAACTCGCTGCTAATGCCGTTGGTTATCCGGTAATTTTAAAAGCAACAGCCGGTGGCGGTGGTAAAGGCATGCGGGTGGTGTGGGAAGAAAGTGAGATGGAGAAGGCCTTTGAAAACGCCAAAACAGAAGCCGCCGCATCTTTTAAAAATGATGGTATTTATATGGAGAAATTTGTGGAAGAACCACGCCATATTGAAATTCAAATTGCCGGAGACCAGTTTGGCAATATTTGTCATTTAAGCGAAAGAGATTGTTCTATACAACGCCGTCACCAAAAGCTGGTAGAAGAATCTCCTTCTCCGTTTATGACACCAGAATTAAGGGAATTAATGGGAGATGCAGCCATCAAAGCAGCCAGCGCTATTAATTACGAAAGCGTTGGTACCATTGAGTTTTTGGTAGATAAAAACCGCAACTTTTACTTTATGGAAATGAATACCCGTATACAGGTAGAACACTGCGTAACGGAAGAAGTAGTCAATTTCGATTTAATCAAAGAACAGATAAAAATAGCTGCCGGTCATAAAGTAAGTGGCAAAAATTATTATCCTCAAATGCATGCCATTGAGTGCAGGATCAACGCCGAAGATCCATACAATGATTTCAGACCAAGTCCGGGTAAAATCACTACGTTACATACTCCCGGCGGACACGGTGTAAGAGTCGATAGCCATGTATATGCAGGATATGTAATTCCGCCTTATTACGATAGCATGATTGGGAAGTTAATTACTGTGGCGCAAACAAGGGAAGAAGCCATCGACACCATGCATCGGGCACTGAGTGAGTATGTGATTGAAGGTATTAAAACCACCATTCCATTCCATTTACAATTGATGAAGAACGAAGATTTTAGAAGTGGAAACTTTACCACCAAATTTTTGGAATCTTTCAAGATGCAATAAATTTTCAATCATTTCTTTAATAAAAAGCCGTTCATGGTTCACAGCCATCAACAGCTTTTTTTTACAATCTGCCATCACTCCCAATTTTAATAACACCCGAATTAAAATTGCCTTTTTGTTCAATGTAAAAAGATGATGAACCCGGCAACGGAATATCTATGAAACTTCATAGGCGTCGCACCCTTGTACGTCGGTTCATTGAGGAGCTTTATCCACGTGATTTGTCGGAAACGGTTGCTTTTATTTTTAATCGAAGCACTGATAAATTGCGGGACTAAAAAGACGACCATACTTCAAAGCACGCCCAAATTCCCGGGTTAAACAATATTCAATTTATTATCTTTGCCGCTCAACATTAACTGACGAGAATGGCATTGATAAAAAGTATATCCGGCATACGAGGCACCATTGGTGGCAAAACCGGCGACAACCTTACTCCCCTTGACATTGTAAAGTTTACAGCAGCCTATGGTACGCTATTACTACAGGAAGGTGCCAACAAAAAAATCATAGTTGGTAGAGATGGAAGAATCAGTGGCTCCATCGTAAAAGATTTAGTGATTGGTACATTGCAATCATTGGGATTGGATGTGATTGATCTTGATTTAAGTACGACACCCACGGTTGAAATGGCGGTGGTTTTTGAGAATGCGGGTGGCGGTATCATACTCACTGCAAGCCACAATCCAAAAGAATGGAACGCCTTAAAATTGCTCAACAACAAGGGCGAATTTATCAATAGCCAGCAAGGTGAAAAAGTATTGGACATTGCAGCAAG
>JBBQKO010000247.1:0-6483 GCA_038327005.1 Chitinophagales bacterium
AAACACCGGCTTCATGCGTGCAAAAGATAGTACGGGTAAATTTATGGAACCATTTGATCCACTGCTTTCTGAGCATGGTTTTGATGGACAATATGTAGAAGGCACCGCCTGGCAACATAGTTTTTTTGTGCCACATGATGTCGATGGATTAGCAAAATTGTATGGCGGCAAAGAAAAACTCGTAAATAAATTAGATGATTTATTCAATGCGCCCTCTGTTTTGCATGGCGAAAATGCATCAGCCGATGTAAGCGGTTTGATAGGCCAATATGCACATGGCAATGAACCAAGTCATCACATCATTTATATGTACACCGCATTGGGGCACCCGGAAAAAGCTGCAGCAAAAATTAAGCTGGTAGTGGATAGTTTGTATAAGAACGGACCAGATGGATTAAGTGGCAATGACGATTGCGGCCAAATGAGCGCCTGGCTGGTATGGACCATGATGGGTATGTATCCGATGAACCCGGCAAGCGGCGAATATGTGTTTGGATATCCGTTGATTGACAAAGCAACCATCATGATGCCCAATAAAAAACAATTACAGATACAAGTAAATAAACTAAATAAGAAAAATGGCGAAGGCATTGAATCTATTTTGTTGAACGGTAAATCAATCCCGGTTTTGTCAATCCGTCATCACCAATTATTACAAGGAGGAAAATTGGTTTACAATGTGTACTAATCAACCAGGGAAACTCAAAATAATTATTGGGCTATTGTTATTTTTTTTAATAACACCTTTTTTGTTTTCTCAAACAAACGCAAGCTTGATTCCCAAAAAAGGGCTTCATATAACCACCAATAATTTAGCCTGGATTACCGGTTCCGAAATCAATTTCTATACCTGGGATAAGAAACAGCATCATTACTTATTTACCTG
Organism: Chitinophagales bacterium; assembly: GCA_038327005.1. Taxonomy (GTDB): domain Bacteria; phylum Bacteroidota; class Bacteroidia; order Chitinophagales; family Chitinophagaceae; genus Ferruginibacter. The sequence continues at coordinate 887 of JBBQKO010000247.1, forward strand.
GTGGGAACAGGATGCATCTTCTTCAAAAAGCGGCAATCAAAAGCTATTTATCGGAAGCAAAAACACGGCAGTGAATGGAATTTATCAACTGGAGCAGCAAGGCCCCTTGGCCCGTACGTACTTTGATTGCAAATGGAATTTGAAAGATGCGGGTTTGGCTGATGTTGTGTATGCTAAAATATGGCTACCCTATTTTACAGAAGCCAAATGGACTTCCGAATTGCAAGCTGAAATAAATGACTGGAGCCTTTTTAATGAAAAAGTTCTATTCGCCCAAACACCTTTTGGAACTTTTAAATTCACGGCTTCTCACCCGTTCAAAGTGAGATTGGAAGCCAATCTTCAGCCCGGTGAAAAAGAGTTTACGAAGCGGGCGCAATACATGGTATTCAATGAAGAAAATATCCAGGTAACAGATTCTACCAGGATACAACGTTCGTTTTTTATTGAAGCTGTACAAGCTTTTGAAATACCCCAAAATAATCTGGTAACCAAAGTTATTGAAGCAGATCATGTAAAGGAGGCCTGGGATGCAAACGCTCAACAAAGTGTACTGTTACCACAACCAAAATTTGTTGAGCTAACGCAGCAACCCTACATTATTCCCAATAACAAAAATGGTTTTACGAGCGAAGCAGTGAACCAATATAGAAATATTATGCGGCTACATTGGCAAATTGGCGATAACTATTTCCCAAATATAATCACAACACAAAGTGATACATTGGCTGAGGAGGGTTATATTATTGAAGTAAAAGAAAGGGGCATTTACATAGGATTTAAAACAAAGCAAGGGCTACATCATGCCATTTATACATTAGCAGCAATCACTAAGAATTTAAATGGAAAACTAATTATTCCGCATGGAGTAATTAAAGATGAACCATCCGTTGCCTGGAGAGGAATTCACATGTTTACCGGCCCCACATCGTGGCAACTGCACAGGCGGATGTTTGACCGGATTCTTTTTCCTTTAAAAATGAACAAGGTTGTATTGCAATGTGAACAGGCGGAATGGAAAAGCAGGCCTGAAATTCACAACATTATCTCAATACCATTGAAAGATTTAAAAGCAACCTTTAATTATCTGCGGTTGAACTATAATGAACCAATTCCTTTGATTCAAAGCCTGGGACATATGGAATGGTTTTTTAAACCGAAGGTGAATCGCTTTATGGCTATTAACCCCGAATATCCTTATACCTTAAATCCCAATCTGCCTCAAGCTCAAAATGCAGTAAAACAAATTTGGGATGAAGCTTTTGATTTACTAAAGCCTACCACCATGCACATTGGGTTCGATGAAATTGGCATGATAGGTTTTAATCAACCAAGAGAAAAGGAAATAGAATATTTCAAGAGACAAATTGATTTTCTGAATAAATATGCAAAAAAGAAAAATGCCAAACTGATGCTATGGGGAGACATGGGGCTTGGACCAGATGAAGGGCCAGATGCCCTCAATGGTGTATCAAAAGAACGGGCAGCAATCCTTCGTAGTTTTATTCCGAAGGACAGTTATGTAGCAGACTGGCATTACCTCAACAATCCGAATCCGGAAGTGTACAAAGTGAATCTGCAAATCTGGAAACGAAATAAAAATATCCCTTTGGCCTCACCCTGGTTGGGTCCTGATAATGTTCGAGGATTTGTGCAGGCAGCCAATGATGAAAAAGCTGGTGTACTACAGACTACCTGGGCCGATTTTGAAAGTAGTGAAAAAAATATGTTGCTGAATATTGAACAGTTTGGTGCTTACATTTTGGCATTGGATTATTCATGGAGTGGCCGGAAAGAATTACCCGGTGAGCTTTCCTATAACCCAACGGAAGAATGGATCAACAGGTTTTACAGTCAACCCAAACCCATCACAAATAAAAATGGTTGGCGAATTACTGAACCTATTCAATTGCAGAACATTTCATCTGCTACACAAAAGAACTATCCGAAAATATTCACTTTAATGACTGATAATTTAAAAGCGGAAGGATTCAAATTAAAGGCTACCACGGAAACAATTTTACCGGAGGGTACGCCTGTTGCAACTATCCGGTTTATCAATAATAACCGGGTTGTTTACCAAAAACAAATTCGTTATGGAACAGAGGTAAGAAGCATAAATGACCGGCGAATGATTTATGCACATACAACAGGTAAAGATGAAAAAACCTTGTATGATTTCTTTCAAAAAAAGTTAACGATACAATCCATTAAAATTCAAAGTCTTCATCCGGCTGCCGGGTTGAAAATTGATGATTTTTTTCTGATAGACTAATCAATTACCGGGATTCAGCGATTAAGAATAACAATCAGTTTTACATTTGAATTCATTTGCTATCAGGGATTGCCAGCTAGTCATCATGTTTTCCAAAACCATTTGCGCCTTACAAAGAAAATCGTAATCAAAGACGCAATAGTTGTAAAAATAGCTCCTTTCATAAATCCCATGAATGAATCTTGAGTCATTCCATCCCAGTAAGGCTTCAACCTTGTTAAAGACAATACTGGTAACAATAAAAGATTACCTGCAACATACGCCACCATTGGATTTTTACCATTCATTGAAAAGTATTTTGCTATTGAAGAAAAATATTTCCGCCTTTCTATAATACCAAAAAAAACAAGAACAAAAAAGGCAAGGCCGCTTGTTACAAAATAATAACTGTAAGTAGAATGATCTTTCCGGATACCGCCTTCGTAGGCTTCAAAAAACAACCCAAGCAACAACAAAAAAGTTCCCGCAGCTACCAGCTTTCTATATAAATTATTTCCATCCGCTTTTACCGTAACGTAAACAGACAGACCACAAAGTATCATTGTTACAAGTAGGTTCAACAATAACATCCTTGCAAACAATCCATATAAATTCACACAAACCAATGTGACTGCAATCAATGCCAGTATATTTTCATCCTGATGATTCAACTGCTTTTTTTCCAATTCCAAATTGCCAGCTACCATTACCTTATTCTTTGTCTCTTCTATCATCCACTCGCCTGCTATGGTACCAGGAATAATAATAAATAAATACTTCAAAAAATAAAATTGATACATCCAGTCGAAATTAAACCGGCCAACATGACTAAAATTAAAAATTTCTTTTGCCCAGCCTGCACCAGGTTCTTTTGCAGCTAGAAAAACAGCCATGATAAATGCCAACATACCCATTCTTAAATAAGGTTTGTTTGCGGTAAAATAATAAATCAGCGTACCAAAAAAGGCCATATTACCCAGCACTATTATGATAATATCGCTTTTATAAAAATCAAATCCCTTTCCACTCCAAAAAGGCAGTTGCCATAATAAAAAGGCCGCCAAAAGAAAGGAACTAATTTTTGCAACAGTAAAAAAAGCCTTAAACTTTTCATTTTTATTATCATAAAATTGAAAGAAAACCAATAGAAATGCAAGCAAGGAAAGTAAATGTTCTTTAGCCTCCGGAGCATCTGATATTACCCATGCCCGCATGTGTTCGGTAAATAAAGCAAAAAAGGTAAGCAGTAAAAAACGTTTCCCTGCAATCCAGGCAATGGTTTTAAAACCACTTTTATTATCAATATATTTTTTCAATGAAAGGGGAATGGCAGCTCCCATACTGAATAAAAAGAAAGGGAACACCAGATCAACCCAGGTAATGCCAAAAATAGCAGGATTAAACTTGTGCAATGGTGGCGGCACCTGTGCATGAAACATCCAGGCAGGTAACACATCACCGTAAGCAATACTGCCACTTAATACCATCGTGAGGATGGCAAAACCCCTGAGGGCATCCAGGCTTCCATTTCTTTGTTGCATGATTAATAGATTTAAAAAAGGGCAGCGTTTTACGGCCACCCCTTTTGATTACTGCTACCTAAAAAAAATTACCATGAAGGATTTTGCTTAATACCGGTAGGATTAACATCAATCTCAAACTGAGGTATTGGCCAAAGTTTAAATTTAGCGTTATTATTACTCCTTACCTGGTTTCTAAAACGAATTCGTTGATTGATACTCGCAGCATAATCAGGTATATCATTAGCATCAAACACAGGTGTAGCAGGAGCTACAAGGGGGTCAAATGCTGCACCTACAACAGGACCGCTATTGGCTTTTCCATAAATATCCCATCTTCTTAAATCAAACAAACGCAAACCTTCCCCGGCAAATTCAACTACTCTCTCTCTTCTAACAATTTGCCTCATTTGTTCTTGTGAACCAGCAGCGATAGTTGGTTGGCCAGCCCTTAACCTTACTAAGTTGATCGCATTTACAACTGAAGCGTCAATTTGGTTTAATTCAATTTTTGCTTCTGCATACAGTAGCAGAATATCTGCATATCTCATTAATATATACCCTGTTTTGGTTAATTGATGTATTTGGGTAGAGTCAACATATTTTCTCCAGATATACCCTACACCACCCCTACTGCCAGCAGCACCCACTGCCCATTGAATACCTCCACCTGTGTTTCCAATCCAATCGGTATTGCCGCCTGTTACATTATCAAATACACCAGTTGTCCAATTAAAACGACGGCGTACATTGCTATACAAATTAAAGATAGTTTTTTCTTTTGGCTGAATATAATTGCCATTTGGAGATGCCTGTACATTATAAAGTAACGTATCCCCATTCATAGAAATAGTCCATTTTAAACGATTGTCCCTATTTAACCTTGGCGTTAAAGGGTCGTAAACTGCCGAGGCATCAATGCGTAAACCATCATTTCCTTCAAATTTATCAACCAGCGACTGGGATGGGAAATGACTGCTTTGAGAACTGGTAATCAACCTTGGTACCGTTATCCAAACCATCCAGTTTTCGGGAGTAGATGCATCGGTAGGGTAAGTTTGATTGAAAAGGATTTCACGGCCGGTATTGGAAACCTGCCCCGCAATAGAAAATAAATTTTGATACCTGGGATTTAAATTATAGTTAGAACTTGATATAACTGCATTTGTGGCTGCAGCAGCAGTAGTATAATCTTTTATTAATAAAGCTAACTTAGCTTTTACACCCAGGGCTACGGCCTTATTTACACGGCCATTACCCAATATAGGCTGTGCGTTGGCTGCATCAAAACCAGCAACAGCTTCATCTAAATCTTTATATAAATCTGCAACAATAGTTGCAACAGGGGTTTTGGTTACACTTATTAGCTCATTTATAGTAGGAGGCGTTTTATAAAAGGGTAAATCACCAAACATATACAATAAATGAAAATAAGCCCAGGCTCTTAATACGAGAATCTCCGCTTTGTTACGTCCAAAATACTGTGATGAAACTTTGTCTTTCCCTTTTTGTATACCAAGTAAATGTTGATTGGCCCGCTGAATCAATCTATACCCCTGGCTCCAGCTTGAATTTACAAGTGCGTTGTCAATAAAAAAGGCACCTTCTCCCAATGCAATAAAATCGTCTGCATTTTGATCCCGCCGAATACCGATATCGGTAGATGCTTCAATGGCAAATAAAAGCGGCGTGTTATTGGGGAAAGTCCACATACTTGCGGCATACACACCATTTAAGCTTTGATCCATTTCATCCTGGTTACTTAAAAAAGTGCTGCTTGCAGATGCATCCAACGGCTTTCTATCCAGATATTTTTGGCAGCC
>JBBQKO010000248.1:0-6481 GCA_038327005.1 Chitinophagales bacterium
GGTGCCATCGGCGATTGGATGTACCGCATCATGGTGGGTATTGATACCTACGAAGATGGAGTTGGGTATCAACACATAAAAATACAGCCGCATATTGGTGGTGGTTTTACACATGCGGCAGCATCTCTGAAAACCTATTATGGCACCGTAAGCAGTGGTTGGAAAATAGACAATGGTAACATTATTTTGGATGTTGAAATACCTGCTAATACAACGGCTACCGTGTACATGCCTGCTGCAACTGCGGAGGCCGTAACAGAAAATGGTAAGCCAGTGTCAACGTTAGCTGAAATAAAAGTTGTGGGTGCAGAAAATGGATATGTGTTGTTGAAATTAGGGTCAGGTAAGTACCAGTTTGCTGCTATTAAATAGCAGTGTTCCTGTTAATTATAAAGCCCTGCAGAACAACATTCTGCAGGGCTTAATATTTTAATGCCAACATTTTATTTTTGATGTTAGGTTTTAAATCCGCGTTGCAACCAGAACAACTTTCATCTATCAGTTTTGATACTAATTATCATATTTCCATTCTGTAATCCTTGCTGGTAAAGGGGGGCTAATGTTAAGGTAAGTGTGACCAGGTAGCTATCAGGTTGGCAATGGTCGATGGTCAAGATTTCATAATTGACGATTCACAAAATCTGGCTGTCGTTTTATTCTTAAGTAGCATTATTACAATGGGGAGTATACCTTAACACCAGTTATCTTTATACAATAATTTCATTCATTTTAAAACCTTGTTATGACACATCGAATTCTTTTTATCCTCCTGTTGACAGTTTTTTTTAGCGTAAAAGCAAACGCACAATCAAAGCAACAAACAGCCGTAGCCGCTGCCGTGGAAACTTTACGCAAGGCCATGGTTGATGGCGACGGTGCTGCATTGGGCAACATTACAATGGACAATTTAAGTTATGGTCACTCTGGCGGAAAGGTGGAAGATAAAGCCAGTTTCGTAGAAAACATTGCCAATGGTAACTCAGATTTTGTAACGATTGATTTAACCGATCAAACCATTTATATATCGGGCAAAACAGCCATCGTTCGCCACAGGCTGGCGGCCACCACCAGCGATAAAGGCAAGGCCGCCGGTACAGTAAACCTCGCCATCATGACGGTATGGCAAAAAGATAAAAAAGAGTGGAAGATGCTCGCAAGACAAGCGGTAAAAGTGCAATAGTGAAGCGGTCGGCACCGCAGGTCAGGCCGCGTTAATAGGTGAGGTAAAGTGCAGTATTAAAGCGATCGTTCAACGCCCCACAAGCGGTCGGCACCGCAGTTCAGACCGCTTTAATAGGTAAGGTAAAGTGCAGTATTAAAGCGGTCGTTCAACGCCCCACAAGCGGTCGGCACCGCAGTTCAGACCGCTTAATAGGTGAGGTAAAGTGCAGTAGTGAAGCGGTCTGTCAACGTCCCATAAGCGGTCGGCACCGCAGGTCAGACCGCTTTAATAGGTGAAGTTAATTGCAGTATTGAAGCGATCGTTCAACACCCCACAAGCGGTCGGCACCACAGTTCAGACCGCTTTAATAGGTGAGGTAAAGTGCAGTATTAAATCGATCGTTCAACGCCCCACAATCGGTCGGCACCGCAGTTCAGACTGCTTTAATAGGTGAGGTAAAGTGCAGTATTGAAGTGGTCGGTCAACGTCCCACAAGCGGTCGGTACCGCAGTTCAGACCGCTTTAATAGGTGAAGTTAATTGCAGTAATGAAGTGTCTGGTTAACACCCTGCAAGTGGTCGGTACCGTAGGTCACACCGCTTTAACAACATTATTCTTTTAATCAATTTCAACTTAACTCATGAAACATTTATTATTAGTTACAATCCTTTTTCTGGCTGCAAAACTAATGGCGCAAAGTGTTCAGGAAATGCCTTTGTACAAAGGAAAAGTGCCCAATTCAATCGCTTCACCTAACAAAGAAAATCTCAACTTTCGGGACAATGTTTTGCGCATTGCAAAAGTGAGTGTGCCTTCATTAACCATGTTTAAACCGGCGCAATCTAATGGTAATGCTGTTATCATTTGCCCCGGTGGTGGTTATGGGATTTTGGCGTTTGATAAAGAAGGAACTAAGATTGCGGAAGAGTTTACGAAATGGGGCGTTACTGCCTTTGTATTAAAATATCGCCTGCCCGATGATACCACCATGATTGATAAAAGCATGGCGCCATTGCAGGATGCACAGCAGGCCATTCGTTCGGTAAGAAGCAATGCAGCAGCCTGGGGAATCAATGGCAACCAAATTGGCATCATGGGCTTTTCTGCAGGTGGCCACCTGGCTGCAACTGCTGCTACGCATTTCAATATGAAGGCAGATGCCGGTAACAGCGACACCACATCCGTTCGTTCGGATTTTACAATTCTGCTTTATCCGGTTATCAGCTTTGACAGTACGATTACGCATAAAGGCTCCAGAAATAGTTTGGTGGGTGCCAAAGCGACGGCTGCAACGATTGCTCTTTTCTCCAACGAATTGCAGGTAACGAAAAATACGCCACCATCTTTTTTGGTTCATGCGGGTGATGATGGCGCAGTACCGGTAGAAAACAGCATCCGCTTTTACCAGGCCTGTATAAAAAATAAAGTGCCGGTTGAAATGCATCTCTATCCAAAAGGAGGCCACGGTTTTGGCATGAGCAATAAAACAACCGATGATAACTGGCTGGAGCGTTTGAAGAACTGGATGAACCGGTTGTAATATTTTTAAACAACGGGATTAATATGGGTATAACAATCACGGAAAATGTACATTTGAAACTTAAACCCATTCAATCAAATCAACATAAAAAATTCAATGAAACATTTATCTAAACTCATCCTGTTCTTTCCCTTGCTGCTCTTATCATTTGCCAATCCTGCCAAAAAGGTCAAGGTCGTATTCTTTGGCGATTCAATCACGCAGGCAGGCGTGCAACCCAACGGCTATATCCTAAAATTAGATAGTATTATTAGGCAGTCTTATCTCCCCAATGAAATAGAATTGGCAGGCGCCGGCATTAGCGGCAACAAAGTGTATGATCTCTATTTAAGAATGGAAGAGGATGTGCTGGCTAAGCATCCGGACATCGTTATTATTTATGTGGGTATCAATGATGTATGGCACAAAGCAAGTTCAGGTACTGGAACCGATGCGGATAAGTTTGAAAAATTTTATCGGGCCATCATCAAAAAACTACAGGATAAAAATATCAAAGTTATCCTGTGTACGCCATCTGTTATCGGAGAGCGCAATGACAATTCCAACCAGCAGGATGGCGACCTGAATAACTATAGCAATATCATCCGCAGGATAGCGAAAGATCTTGCTTTACCGGTAATCGATTTGCGCAATGCATTTGCAGATTATCTAAAAGTCAATAATCCGGCGAATGCCGAAAAAGGTATTTTAACCTCTGACCGGGTACACCTAAATGAGAAGGGAAATTTGTTGGTGGCAAATGAAATGTGGAAGGTGTTACAGCAAATGGTAAAGTAGAATAGCTGGTGCGATATATGGTGTGAATTATCAAGGGTGAATGGTTAATATTTTGTCGGGTTTGTTACCAATCTGCTGAAATTAATACCTGTGAAAATAATAGTAACGATTATCGGTTTTGTTTTCAATTATTTTTGTTTCATTTAACTCATGGCAGTATTAGTAAAGTACACATAGGCGAGTGTTGCTCCTGATTGGTTAAAAAAGTTAACAATTCCCGATTATAATAATTGCTTATCAAATGCTAAATAAATACTAAGCCATCTTAATTGATGGCTTAGTTATTTATTTTCTTTGATTAAAATAGATTTAACTGATTCGGCTGGGAGAATAAAAGTTGTAGTATCTTTTTTATGCATAGCTGCATTCAAATTGTAGTCTATTTTATTTTTTTACGTTCAAATAATGTCATTCTAATTTAGCTCTTTTACTTTGTGTTTTCCTTCAACCGAATTGATACGGCGCTCCATTCAGCGAAAACTAAATTTTTAAATTCCCCAAATGATTTGGTATGAATATTTTTATTACTATATTGTACCACCGTCCAACCTCCTGCCTAAAAATCAACCGCTTATTTCGGGAACCTGCTTTTGTTTTGTTTACTTACCAATATGGCACGTAAACATTTACCCATAGCCCAGCATGTTCCAAAATGATACCATTCAAACCCTTCTTAACAACCAGCAATTGGTTAAATAAAACAGGTCTCTTGTCAATGCTGTTGGTAATGTATTTTACCAGCGCTGAACAGGTCACTGGTTTTAACGACAGTCTCGCCATTCTCAAAGAAAAGGGATCGCCCGAACAGGTAATTGAGCATCTTCGGTTAGTCAACATTCCATTTAAAAAAAATCCGGAGCGTCGCATTGATGCTGGTCTTGTTAACAACGAGTATTATTATACTGTATTGAAAATAAGTGCCACCGGACCTTCGGCGCAGGATAAATTGCTCTCCATCGACAACACCAGTCTTGACAATGTGCAGATCTATAAAATGAGTGTGGACGGGGTTGGCAAACTACTTTACCAGGGCGGTAACAACCTGCCATTTAATACCAATAGGAATTATGCATGGCATGTTGCTAAATTAACTATTGGTCCAATCCCTTCGTATTATTTGGTGGCCATAAAAGCTGCTTACAAAAATCTAAATTTTACTTACGATATCATTGAACGGGATGCATTGCAAAAGCGATATGCTACCTACCAGCGCTATGTGTTTTTTTACATGGGTATTGTAAGCATGATTGCGCTCGTAATGCTCATTGCATTTGTGTTATTTAAGCAGGCCGTATTTGGCGCTTATCTCGGGTATATCGTTTGTGCCGGTGGATGGATACTGGCGCACTATTGCTGTATGTTCCCCATGCTATATCCAAATCATCCGGAGATCAATCAAATCCTCAAACCCGTTACCAGTCTTGGTGCCAGTCTGTTTTTAATGAAGGTACTTTTGAATGTATTTAGTAAAAGTCTTCAGACAAAGCATTGGTTGCAGCAGGTATTACAGTCTGCAGTTTACACAATAGCAACCGTGATGCTGGCAATGCTTTTTTTGCTGAACCCAAACCTAAACGGAATAGCCCAGGCATCATTGGTTACTGTGTGGCAGGTTGCGCTCGGTGGTGCAATTTGTATCATTGTGCTTACGCCGTTGTGTTTATTTAAAACAGGATATACAGCAAAAATATTTACCGCTGCGGTACTCACCATTTGTGTAATGACCATTGTACAACAAGTGGCCAACCTCGGGTACATAAAAAGTTTTTTTATCAATGAACACGGCATCACGGTTGCCAGTGTACTTGAAATTTCCATTATGGCATTTGGCTTATTTTATAATTTTTACCAGGAAAAAAAGGCAAAAGAAAAGCGGGTAACAGAATTGGAAAAGGAACGAAATGAAACGTTGAAGCAACTGATTAATTTACAAGACAATGAACGCAAAAGAATTGCCGCCGACCTGCACGATAACCTTGGCCCCTTACTCGCCGCACTGAAAATAAATTTCCGCCGCATCATGCAAAGTAAAGACGGCCAGCAAAAAACGCTGGTTGAAAAAACCGAAAGCATCATCGACGACTCAATCGCTGAAATCCGCAATGTAGCGCACAACCTTATGCCTAAGAGCCTTTCCGCCAACGGGCTCATTCGTACGCTCAACGAATACTTTGAAGGCATAGAGCAACTCTATAACAAGAGGCTGTTGTTTCATCACCGGATTGAAGCCTCGCTTACCGATGAACTACAAACCAACCTGTATCGAATCATTTGCGAGTTGGTGCTCAACGCCGCCCGTCACAGCCATGCAGCAACAATCAATGTGCAAGTAAAAACAACGCCAGCCATTATCACGGTCAGCATTTACGACGATGGACAGGGATTTACCCGAAAGCTAAACGGGCACGTAAATACGCTAGGCTTACAAAGTACCGAGAGCAGGGTATTGTACATGAAGGGCGCCTTTAATTTACAAAGTGAAAAAGGCAGGGGCACATTGATTGATATAAAAATACCGCTATAATTTAACCAGTCCCATGCCCGCCGCCTTTAGCATTAAGCCGATGCGGTTTTTTACACCAAACTTTTCAAACAGCCTTGCCCGGTAAGTATCTACGGTAGATTCGCTCAAAAACATTTTTTTAGCGATGGTCGAATACCCCATTTCTGAACAAACATGTTGCAGTAATTCATGCTCCCGGTCGGTGAGTTCAGGTGCCTGCGTGGCCGTTAATTTTTTGCTGATTTGTTTGTGAATATTACCCGTAATAATCGGCGTATAATAGTAGCCAAACTTTACCACCTGCTCCAGCGCAATCTGCAATTCTTCGGCCCCAATGTTTTTTAGCAGGTAGCCCTTTACGCCATATTGCAGCATCTGTACCACACTGTTATCATCTTCCTCCATGGTAAGCGCCAACACTTTGATGGACTTTTTATTCTCAAAAATCCATTTGGCTACTTCGGTACCACTCATGCCGGGCATCACAATATCCAGCAGC
>JBBQKO010000249.1:0-6393 GCA_038327005.1 Chitinophagales bacterium
TTGTTTAATTTGTTCCTGCAAATAAATAGCCTGGGCTGCAAAAAATGAATCGTAAACTATAACACATCCGCTTTGTAAAATGGCGCCTTCCTGTTTTAATTCTTTTACGTGTACAGGTTTTGGGGTGATGTTAGCTAACTGCTGCGCTTTAAGGGAAATAATCGATAAAAGCAATAGCAAGAGTGGGACATATTTCATGATATTTTTTCAGTTTTTATCAAATCAGGGAAACCAGCAGATGCAAATGTAGGTTACAGGATTTTGTGTAGGTTGATATGCTAACATTTAATTAGGTATTCCGAACACCACCTTCGTTCGCACGACATTAAAATGCGATGATAGAAGGGGCGTTTATCATCATCAACGGAAAATGAATTCGATGTAATTGTTCGTTTATTTGCCATACAATACAATGGCTAAAGCAGTTGTAAATTCAATGTTCTAGGATACATTCACAGAATGCTCAATCGCCGTATAATCATACAAGCCGGCATTGCTTCTTGGTCTAATGGGTTGCTTTTTATATTCGCTCCATACTTTGGTAAAGGCTGCACCGAAATAAAAAATCAGCGAAGCATAGAAAACAAAAAGCAGTAACAAAACGATAGAGGCGGAGGCACCATACACCACGCCAATATTGCTATTGGGTAAAAGCCATTTCAAAATCACTTTGCCAATGTTGAATAAAATGCTGGTGAGTAATCCGCCGGTGAATGCGATTTTCCATTTCGGTTTACCATCTGGCAGGTAGCGGAACAATAACGAAAACCAGACCCAAACAATGGAAATAGAGAGCAGGGTAGCGATGGTGCTGTTTAGATAAAAGCTCATTACGGGCATTAACTCTTTTAGCTGGTTGCCAAAAAAGGTTGTAAAGCTTTCGGCTATTACCGATGCCATAAATAGCAAACCGGTAAAGAAAATTACCAAGATGGATTTGATCCTGCTAACCAAAGCGATCTTTATTTTTTTCTTCCCGATGATCCTGATCATCCACAATTGGTTCAGCGAACTCTGTATTACTTTAAATAGGGTAGTGGCCACAAAAAGTAAAAATATAAATCCGCCGATTGCAATCGGGAGGTTGCTTGCAATACCTCTGAATGCTCTCAATGTGTCTATCAATTGCATCACGCTATCCTTCCCGATAATTCCACCCAATTGCATAAATAATTCCCGACTTACAGAACGTCGGTTGAATAATAAACTGAGTATTTGAATCATTATAAGCAGGATGGGCGGCAGCGCAAACGTGGTGAAAAAAGCCGTTGCGCCCGCTAATCGCATCGGATCATTTCGTACTAGCAATTGAAATGCAGCCTTTAATTGCAAAAATATTGTTTGTATAAATTTAAATATTTTCAACGAAATGTTATAAATGTTACAAAATAATGAAGGCCAAATTTGTTCTTCCCAAATTATCAGATATGCTGAACGGTAATGCAAATTGATTCAGAATTTTAGGGCCGGAAAAAAGTACTGTTATTCCACCCTGGTCTTTAATATTGTAAGAAATCAAAGGCTCAATGATTCAAATCATTCAAATTTAATTCTCTTTGGTGGTTATTGAGGGCTGTCTTCAAATTAAAAATTGGTGTTGAATTTCCGAAACCAATAATCAACTGTTCAGGTAAGTTGCGCATTAAACATCGTCTTCTTTAAAAGATAATGTCAGACTTTCAATGTTCGCATGCACCTTCCGATAAGCCAACCCTGCTTTGTCAAGCATAATTTTAGATGCCTTGAAAACATCCGTGCCTTCATATTTGTCTGATAAAAATATCACCTCTGTAATGCCCGACTGGATAATCGCTTTTGTGCATTCATTGCAGGGAAAAAGGGCAGTGTATATCTTGCATCCTTGTAAATCCATTCCGATATTATTTAAAATAGCATTCAGTTCTGCATGGCAGATATAAGGATATTTGGTGTCGAGAAAGTTGCCTTCTTTATCCCACGGAAAATCATCATCGTTGCACCCGATTGGTAAACCATTGTAACCTGCTCCAACAATTTTATTTTTTTGGTTTACAATACAGGCTCCAACCTGCGTGTTGGGATCTTTGCTTCTGCGGGCACTTAGCAAGGCAACTCCCATAAAATACTCATCCCAGGAAATATAATGTGCTCTTTTATTCAATTGTAAATTATTTTTTTTTTTAAAATTGATTTTGTGCACACGAATGTAGCATATTTAGATTTTTAAAATAAAACCGTATTGTCATTTAACAAAAATGACTGACTCAGCATATAGAATCTGTCAATCCTGGTAAACAAACAAGGGCGTCATGATAAATAAACATATAATGTGACCGTTGAAAAATATTGCCCTTGTTTAGTGACTGTGTTATTTATGCAAAAGCTTTTAAGAACTGGTATTAACAATCATCTACTTTTTGATGGCTAACCTTTGACCTGCATAACAATACCTTATCACAAAAGCGAGAATTAAAAAATAAACTTTAAGTTTGCCTTCTATACCTCAGTAAAAAAAGGATTGCAGGAATCTACTTTTTAAATACATTGTTTAAAAAGATAACATCAACTTCCGTTTTGAAATATGACGCATTATATCAATAAAAAAAAATACCTGTTAATATTTTTAATGATCGCAGGATTGGCATTGTATCCACTTTTGCCTTACGCTCAATCAGGTAATAAGGATAGCTTATTGGCTGAAGTGACGCTAAAAAATGCCATCGACTATGCAATCATCCACCAGCCATTGATTCAGCAATCGCTGTTAGATCAGGAAATAGTGGAAGCTACCATTAAAACAAAACTCGCAGAAATGTATCCGCAGTTAAATTTCAATTATGGGCTGCAACACAATTTTATCATTCAAACGGCAGTTATCGGTGGTAACAACGTTAGACTTGGTGTTAACAACACCTCAAACGGACAATTTACATTTACGCAGGCCTTGTTTAATAGAGACCTGTTGCTGGCGAACAGAACAAAAACGGATGTTCGTTTACAATCAAGGCAGGTGACCAGCAACAATAAAATAGAGATTGCTGTAGCTGTGTCAAAAGCGTACTATGATTTATTGTCTACCAAGCAGCAAATAAAAATTTCCAGCGAAAATATTGTACGAATTGAACGAAGCTTAAAAGACGCCTTCAATCAATACCAGTCGGGCGTGGCAGATAAAATTGATTATAAACGTGCAACGATTGCATTGAATAATACCAGGGCAAATCAAAGTAGCAACGCCGCTATTTTGCAGGCAAAGCTGGAGTATCTTAAATCTTTAATGGGATATCCCGGAACCGGGGCACTCAATATTGTGTATGACAGCACCCAATTAGAAAAGGAATCTATGCTGGATACATTGCAGATGCCGGACTACCGGGCAAGAATTGAATACCGCCAACTTGAAACGCAGAAAAAGCTGTTGCAATACAATGTGAAATATTACAAATGGGGTTACCTACCAACTGTAAATGCCAATGGCGCCTATAATTTAAATTATCAGAATAACCGTTTTAGTAAAATGTACACCAATAATTTTCCCAATTCGTTTGCTGCCATCACCATGGGGATGCCTATTTTTCAAGGTGGAAAGCGAAAAGAAAATGTACACATTGCCACGCTAAATCTACAGCGAAATGAACTGGAGATGATGAACCTTAAAAACAAAGTGAATGCAGGTTATGCGCAGGCATTGGCAGCGTATAAAAGCAACCTGCAAAACTACCTGGCGTTAAAAGAAAATATTATGCTGGCGCAGGAGGTGTACGATGTAATTCAATTACAGTATCGTTCCGGCATAAAAACCTACCTGGAAGTAATTACTTCCGAAACAGATTTGCGTACTGCGCAGATAAATTACTATACGGCTGTTTACCAGTTGCTGTCCAGTAAAATTGATGTGCAAAAGGCACTTGGACAAATCAATTATTAGCGACCATTTTCAAAGTGAATCAATCTAAAATTTAATAACACCTGATATGACTTTTTTTCCTTTTAAAAAATATATGAGTTTTGCCGCTGTATTATTTTTAGCAGCCTGTAATAATAAAGCTCCTGTGCAACCACCACCGCCACCGGTAAAGGTTACGCTGCACGAAGTGACACTTTCGGATGCTGTTTATTATGATGAATATCCGGCTACCGTTACTCCGCTTAACCAGGTAGAACTAAGGCCACAAGTGAGTGGGTTTATCACCGGGGTATATTTTAAAGATGGTGACCGGGTGCGGAAAGGACAGTTGTTATACTCTATTGATGAGCAATTGTATGCTGCCAATTACCAGCAGGCAATCTCTAACTTAAACGTGCAGGAAGCCAATGTGAACAAAGCGCAAAAAGATGCTAACCGCTACCATGAACTGGATAAAAATGAGGCGGTTGCAAAGCAATTGGTAGACAATGCGGATGCCGCCCTGGAAGTAGCAAAAAGGCAGGCGGAGGCATCGAGGGCTAATATTGAAGCGGTGCAAACCAGTGTGAAATATACCAAGTTATATGCCCCGTTTGATGGTGTAATTGGTATCTCTGCGGTTAAGCCTGGTACAGCCATTACCGCCGGTCAAACAATTCTTAACACCGTATCTTCGGATAAGGAACTGGGGGTTGATTTTAATGTGGATCAAAGTGAAATATATCGTTTTACTACCATGTTGAATGAAAAGCAAATGCCTGGAGATTCTACTTTTCGTTTGGCATTTGATGGAGATGTTTATCCTGAACCTGGCAAACTTGCTTTGCTTGATAGGGCTGTAAATCCGCAGACCGGAACCATTAAAGCCCGGATTGTTTTTCCGAATAATAAGAATCTACTCATTGCAGGAATGAATGGAACGGTGCGTATAAAAAATAATGGTTCTGCCGCCGTGATCACCATTCCATATAAAGCGATTACAGAGCAACTCGGCGAATTTTTTGTTTATGTGCCCAATGATAGTAATAAGGTATCGCAAAGAAAATTGACATTGGGTAAACAGATAGGAATCAACATTATCGTAAAACAGGGACTGGAAACCGGAGAAAAAATAGTAGTAGAAGGCGTGCAGAATTTAAGGGAAGGTGCGATGATTAACGCTTCAGTTGGGAATGCGGAAGTAAAAAAATAAAACGGTAAAAGCGGTCAGATTTTTTGATAACTTATTTTTTCAAATCAGCCAATAATTGTTTTTAAGGTAATTGAATGCGGGATAAGATCATGTTGCCAAAGCAGTTTTTTGAATGCTGTTGGTGATGGGTACGGTAATATTTAAAAAAGGACTACAGTGTAGTAAAGGGTTTGCCATCAATTGTTAAGGATAGACTGTTTTACGGAACTGCAACAATAATAAAGTAATAAAATAATGATAGCAGATACTTTTATAAAAAGACCCATTACGGCAATTGTAATTTCCGTTGTGATTGTACTGGTTGGGTTAATAGCGTTAACAGTATTGCCGGTTGCTCAGTATCCGGATATTACGCCTCCATCGGTTTCAATCAGTGGTAACTTTATTGGGGCAGATGCACAAACGGTGGAACAAACTACAACCACCGCCATTGAAACGCAGGTGAATGGCACACCGGGAATGACCTATCTCTCCAGTAATAGCAGCGGAAGTGGTCAAAGCGGAATTAGTGTAAATTTTGAAATAGGTACTGATGTAAACATTGCAGCGCTTGATGTACAAAATAGGGTAAGTGTTGCGCTGCCGTCGCTGCCGGATGCAGTCAGGCGTTTAGGCGTTACGGTACTTAAGCGCAATCCGAGTATTATGGTGGCGCTGGCGTTGTACTCACCCAAAGGCACACACGATGCAAATTTTTTAGGGAACTATGCCAATATTTATCTTAAAGATGCCCTAAAGCGGGTTAAAGGAGTAGGGGACATCGTTTCAAGGGCTGATGAATTTAGTATGCGTATCTGGCTCAATCCAGAGAAGCTGGCAAATCTTGGGATGACCACCACCGACATCACGGCTGCACTAACCGAACAGAATCTACAGGTTGCAGCCGGTACAGTAGGCTCCAACCCTCAGCCCAACATTCAGACTTTTGAGTACAGCGTGCTTACCAATAGCCGCATCAACACAAAGGAGCAATTTGAAAAGGTGATTGTAAGAACCCAGCCCGCAACTGGTACCATCGTTTACCTGAAAGATGTGGCTCGTGTAGAACTTGGTAAGTTTGATTATGCAAGCAATGCTTATGTGGATGGTAAACCCGCCGCATTTGTATTGATATATCCTGCGCCTGGCGCCAATGCATTGGAAACCTTTGCAGGCATTAACAAGGCATTGGAAGAACTGCGTAAAACGTTCCCAAAAGATATGGACTTTTCTATGCCGCTTGAAACTGTTTCTGTGGTGAAAATATCCATTAAGGAAGTTTTAATAACGCTTGCAGAAGCGTTGCTGCTGGTTATTTTAGTGGTGTATCTTTTTC
>JBBQKO010000250.1:0-6332 GCA_038327005.1 Chitinophagales bacterium
AAGGTTGGCAACCCTGAAGCAGACTGCTGCAACCGACAGATTTTAATCTAACAGTTTGGATTTCTTCAACAAGCGTGGGAACACCCTACCATAGGGTTGCCAACCTTTGCAAAGACTCTAAAAGTTGAACAGTACTAGGAAGGTTGGTAACCCTGCAGCAGAATGCTACTGCTGCCCGGTAGGTTGGCAACGCTATAGTACTTATTTTTGCGATGGAATTAAGACTAGCTTACCAGGTGATGATATTTTTTTACGCAGAATACCTCCAAAGGTTGCCTCAAATAAAAAACAACATTTTGCTACATCAGGAAGCTATCAAACGGAATTAAAATTTTATATTTTTACACATGCCAAAAACAAAAAAACGACTTGTAATAAAAATCGGCTCCAATGTTTTAGCACAACCCAACGGTGGGCTCGATTTGCAGAATATAGAAAAACTAACCCGTCAGATGGCTGCTTTAAATAAGCAGGGTATTGAAATCATATTGATTTCATCCGGTGCTGTAGCTGCCGGAAGAAGTTTGATAACACCTCCAAAAAAAACAGACGAGATTAGTAAAAGGCAATTGTTTGCAGCGGTTGGTCAAATAAAACTGATCAATATTTATGCGGAGCAGTTTGCTAAAGCGGATTGTCTTTGTGCACAAGTATTGGTAACCAAAGATGATTTTAGAGACCGTGAGCATTATATTAACATGAAAAACTGCATCACCGTTTTGTTGCAAAACAATGTGATCCCTATCTTAAATGAAAACGATGTGATATCGGTTACCGAATTGATGTTTACAGACAATGACGAACTGGCGGGCTTGGTTTCCGGAATGGTGGATGCCGATAAATTGATCATTCTGTCAAATGTAAACGGTATCTACGATGGATCACCAAATGAAGTTTCGTCAAAAGTTATTCCGATCATTGAATTTGGTGAAACCGATTTTGAAAACTTTATTACATCTGAAAAATCGAGTTTTGGCCGTGGTGGTATGCTTACAAAATGCAGCATGGCCAATAAAGTGGCAAGTATGGGCATACCAGTGCAGATTGCCAATGGTAAAGAAGATAATATATTAACCGATATTGTAGCGGACAAACCAACCGGCACTTTATTTAAAACAAGAAAACAGTTATCCAGTGTAAAAAAATGGATTGCCCATTCCGAAGGTTTTGAAAAGGGCATCGTTTATATTGATGCAGGTGCAGAGAAGGCGTTGCGATCGGACAAGCCAACCAGCCTGTTGCCGGTAGGTATTACAAAAATTGAAGGCAGTTTTAAAAATGGAGATATCATCAAAATAATGGGTGTTTCCGGAAAGCAACTGGGTGTGGGAAAAGCACAATACAACTCGGAGAAAGCAACCGATTTAATGCATAAAAAAAAAGAGAAAGCATTGGTGCATTATGATTATTTATTCTTAAACGATGACCAGGTAAAATGACAATGGCAGAACAATCACTCACCGAAAATTTTAAGGCTGTTCAAAAGGCAGGCAAGCTGCTGGTAGCAGTAAGTAAAGAGCAGGTAAATGAAGTGCTGCTGCAATTGTCAGCAGTTGCTATTGCTAACTGTGAGCACATCATAGCTGCCAACCAAAAAGACCTTGACAGGATGTCTGTAGATGATCCAAAATACGACCGGTTAAAACTAACTGCAAAACGAATTGAGGATATTGCCGCTGAAATAAAGAACGTATCTACCCTTCCATCACCGCTAGGTAGCATATTGGAAGAACGGACCATGCCCAATGGCATGCACATCAGTAAGATAACGGTACCGCTGGGCGTTATCGGCATCATTTACGAAGCCAGACCCAATGTTACATTTGATGTTTTTTCCCTTTGTTTAAAAGCCGGCAATGCCTGTATTTTAAAGGGCGGCAGCGATGCGGAGTTTTCAAACAAAGCCATCGTGCAGCTTATAAAAACAGTGTTGCAACAAAATGGGCTGCCCGAAAACTGCATTGAATTATTACCAGCTACCAGGGAGGCCACTACGGAATTATTAAATGCGGTAGGTTATGTGGATGTGATTATTCCAAGAGGAAGTCAGCAATTGATCAACTATGTACGCAAAGAATCCAAAGTACCGGTAATTGAAACCGGTGCAGGCATTGTGCATGCATATTTTGACGAAAGTGGTGATGTTGCAAAAGGAAAAGCCATTATTAATAACTCAAAAACCAGAAGGGTAAGTGTATGCAATGCGCTTGATTGTGTATTGATCAATGCCAATCGGCTAGCGGATTTACCAGCACTGGTAACTGAGATGTCAAAGCAAGATGTAATCATTTATGCTGATGAGCCATCCTATAGCGCATTGGAAAATAATTACCCTGCGCAACTATTGCAACATGCCGATGAAACTCATTTTGGGACGGAGTTTTTAGATTATAAAATAGCCATCAAAACAGTTTCGGATATCCAGGCTGCCATCGATTATATCGCCGAGAACAGTAGCAAACACAGCGAGACGATCATTGCTGATAACAAGGCATCGATCGAACAATTTATTCAGCAGGTAGATGCTGCCGTTGTTTATGCCAATGTATCTACCGCTTTTACAGATGGTGCACAGTTTGGGCTGGGTGCAGAGATCGGTATCAGTACGCAAAAGTTGCATGCCCGTGGCCCGATGGCGTTAAAGGAATTGTGCAGTTATAAATGGATTGTGAGAGGCGATGGGCAGGTAAGAGGGTGAGAGATGAGAGATGAATGATGAGTGATAAATAGTGAAAGTTGAATGATTGATGAATTGTGAATGATTGATGAATGATGAATGACTTTAATTCTCAGTTAATTTCTTGTTCGTTACTTACGGTGTTTATCCCTATGTAAATCAGAGTGAATTGTGCTCGAATGGACATCATCGAAAAGTAAAATAATTTTGATTACAAAAGAGTTTTTGAAATGTATTTTTTAGTATTGTCAACTGAATTCCCTCCGTGAGATTTCTATTGGATGATTGCAAACTTTTGATTTCAATGCCATCAGAAAATGAAAACATTGGAGACAGTTAAATTCTAACGCTAAAGCAGTCAATTATGAAAAAAATATTTCAAACAACGCTCGTTATCTTAATCTGCATTGGGTATTATCCGGCTACGGTTAAATCTCAAACAAAGGTGGAGACTATCTCAGTTGTTAGTCAACGAAATGCTGGTTTATTTGAGAAAGACGAAGTGCTGGATATTACGCTGTCCGGAAATATCAGAGACCTGCTTTATGATCGTTATGATAATGCTAAAAGTCATCCGATGCATTTCCTTTACCTCAATGACGACAGCACTCAGATTTCCTTAAAAACACAAATGAAAACAAGGGGCCATTTTCGTAAGCTAAAGGAAAACTGTACCTATCCTCCACTGTCTTTAAGTTTTATAAAGTCAGATATTTTGGAGGCTTCTTTATTTCAGCAACAACGTAAGCTAAAGCTGGTAATGCCCTGCCAGGGTGATAAATACATCATTCGTGAATGGCTGGCATACAAAATTTATAACCTGGTAACTCCGTTAAGTTTCAGGGCAAGGTTGGTGAATATAAAATTGGCAGATACAAAAAATAAAAGAACTACGGGGCCCTTTCTGGGTATGCTGCTGGAAGAGGAGCAACAGATGGCTAAAAGAAATGGCACAACAGGCGTTACCAGAAAATTAAAGCCGGGTCAAACAAAAGAAAAGCCCTTTCTAAATATGGCAGTTTTCGAATACCTG
Source organism: Chitinophagales bacterium (assembly GCA_038327005.1). GTDB lineage: Bacteria > Bacteroidota > Bacteroidia > Chitinophagales > Chitinophagaceae > Ferruginibacter. The sequence goes on from JBBQKO010000250.1 coordinate 3,711, forward strand.
ATTGGTAATACAGACTGGTCGATACAGTACCAGCAGAATATAAAACTGGTGGCAAAAGATTCATTGGAACTTGCAACGGCTGTTCCCTATGATTTTGATCATTCTGGTATTGTGAATGCTCCATATGCAATGCCACCCCAGATACTGGAGCTAGCCTCCGTGCAGGAAAGAAGATACAGGGGATATTGCACCAGCAATATGAATGATTTTAATGAAACAATCGAGCTGTTCAACCGGTTGAAAAATGACATCTATAATTTGTACATCAATTGTAAATTGATAGATGAAAAATACAGAAAAAGCACCATCAGTTACCTGAACGAATTTTATGCTACCATTAATAATCCAAAAGCCTTTGCCAAAGAATTTGGTTATCCCTGTGATAAAAAAGGAACTGGTAATGTTGTGATCAAAGGAATAAGGAAAGATTGAGAATTTTACGGGATCTATTCAATAGACAGCGCTAACATTTCATTTTGTAAAATACCTGAATATTAAAATATTGGCAGCGCCTGCCCCGCCCTCGTTTGAAACATACAGATCGCCTTTGCTGTTAAATGCCATTCCCTCGGGTTGTTTAAATAAAGAAGGATCAAGATTATAATGCGCTTTCAGTTTCCATTGTTCATCAAACTGCAGCAACATTTTATTTGTAGACGAAACTATAAACCAGTCATTGGTAACGGGGCTTTTGGCAAACGCCGATGGATGAAATTTAATCTTCTCCTCACCCACCTGTATTCCAGACACTGTTACCTTGTAAGAATTGATTACACTTAATCCACTGCCAAAAGATTGTTTAAGTGCAAAAACAGACACTTCTTTGGAAGGTTTATCCTGCGGGCAATCCTTGCAAAGAGCATACAACGTTGAATCTGCTGCAAACAAACCTTCATATTCACCGGCAGGTAAAATGTTTTTATATTCCTGCACACTGTCGATCTTTTCTTTGCCGGCTTCCGAAGCGGCAAACATAAAAACGGAACCCTCGCTACTTAATACCGATGCTGTTTGGTTGTTTAAAATTGCCAGGTCTTCATAGTCTCCTTTCTTACCAAATTTTGATTTGGTTAATTTGCCATCGGCCAACTGATATTGATACAGTTTTCCAGTTTCATCTTCTATCGCAAACAATATTTCATCATTCCCTTTTAAAAAGCAAATGCCAGAAATTTCTTTTAAAGCATTTTCCATGTTCAATTTCTCAGGCTTACTAAAATCATAGCCAGCAGGACTGGTAAAGGTTTTAGCAGTATTGCAGTTTAATAAAAACGCAACAAATACAAGTCCAATAAAAGCGCTCGGGAAAGAACTATGATACTTTTTCATTTGCCAGAAATTTGAAATAAAAGACAGAATCAGAAAAATGCAACGGCTATTGTAAAAGCCAGTACAGCCGCTACAATTCCGTATAAAAAAATGGAATAGGATGTTCTTAGCAGTCTGTATTTACGACCCAGCACTTTTCCCTGCCAAAACATATCCCTGGAAAGGCTCCCATACAAGAACTCACTATCATTCATCATTGTATTTAATGCCTCATCATATTCCTTAAAATTCATATTGTAGAAACTTCCAAAGAACAAGAGATTGACCGATTTATTTTGAACCTGTTCCGCCGTAAAAACGCCGTCCGTAATTTTAGGTCTTGTAGCCAGTACGGCATAAATAATGGTAGCTACATTTACCGCCAGTAGTATAATGGTAGGAATGATCAGATTGCTATTTTCCTGCAGGTTGCGAACCATTAAACCCAATATAACCGATATGATAATAGAGTTAACGGAGATCATAATATTGGCTTTGTTATCCGCCATTTCGCTGATGCGAACATTCTTGGAAGCCGAAATCCGAAACATGGTTTCAATGCCTTTTTTAGGACGGTCTTTCTTTTTAGGCTTAGTGGCTTTCGTATCAACACCGGCAGTTTCTTCCTCCCCCGGCAATGCATCCTGCATATCTGATAAAGCAATGGTCAACTGCACTTCTGCCAGCTTTTCCTCCTGCTTTTTTTTCATCCTGGCAAGATTATCAGCCTTGGTTTTATCCAGCAAAGTCCTGCAATAATCGGTATGGTATTGATGCTTCTCCAACATACTGATGGAAGATTTACGCCATGCAATGCCGTCAATTTTTGAATTGGTAATCGATTCGTTTTCTTTTTTTAATAACCGGTTGTTTTCTTTAAAAGCCAGTGTACCCAGATTAAATAAATCAGCATCACAGATAATCTTTTCTTCAAGCGTGTTGGGCATTTGGGGCATTTTTGTTGCCATAATGCACGCCTGTATGGCCACCACATCAGCGTCATCCACTTCAATGCTTTTTAAATACGGTCCAGCCAACTCTGATCCCTTCTGTTCATGTAATTCGCCCTTTGAAAGAATAAATCCTATATCATGAAAACAGGCAGCCGCACAAACTATAAAAAACGATCGGTCATCCAATTGGTAATGGTCGGCAATTTTTTGAACCGCATCCAGTACATCCCTTGTGTGGTTTTGGTTGTGATAGCTAAATTTGGTGGAAGCATGTTCCAGGTAAAATAGATTCACGTGGTCTTTAACCTTTATCAATAATGCATGGTAGTTCATCGTACAATTTAATCGGGGTTGGTAAAAA
>JBBQKO010000251.1:0-6324 GCA_038327005.1 Chitinophagales bacterium
TTCATCAGTTGAGCGGTATACGCTGATATTATATGCCATGTGCAACGAATTAAATATCATCATTCCTGATCAATTAAAAGTGATCAGTTTTTTTAATTCTACGGTGGCTCCACTTTTGGCTCCACCCCTTTCTTCCATTACCCATCCGGCACAACAAATGGGTAAAGCGGCCGTAGAATTTCTGTTTCAAAAAATTAAACAAAAGACCGTTTTCCAGGAAAAAAATATAATATTGAATTGTTCTTTTCATTATCGAAAATCAAGTGAGTAAAAGAAAGGAATTAAAAAATGTTTCCAACTTGCATTAATCAGATAAAGTAAAATCTTTTTCATTCAAACCGTCTATACCCCCTCCAATTAATTCCTTCTCAGTATCAATGTAGCAGTGTCTTTTTAAATTAGTACTTTTCAATTGGGGTAATCATCCGTCTGCATTTCATCCGTTCTTTTTTAAAACTCGCCTTGCTGTTCCAAAGTTCAATGTTTCAATTTGCCGATTCGTTTCTTATCGCCGAACGCTTTGGTAGATATGCATTCCAGCCAATTACTAAACAGATACTGGCAATGGCTAAAAAAGACTAAAATCTCTCGGAAAGAGTTTGTGTATTTGCCAGTAATTACAGATCAGTGAAAGCTGGATTTCGAAAACTTTGATTTCGACCAACCGTGTGATCTAATAACTAGTATCAATCGGGCCTGTTTAAACTTCTTGTCTTCATCGATTCATTCTTCAGAAAGATCGGTAATAGCAGACAGCTTAAATTTATATACCACAGAACAGGATTAAATAATAACTTTAAAATTCATATTTCAAAACGGTCTACATGTTTTATCGGGTTCTTCTTTTATTTCTAATGTTGCAATTAAAGGGAACTTTTTCTTTTTCTCAACAACTTAGTTTTACTTCTTACACTTCCAACAATGGACTGTCGCAAAACAGCGGCTACTGCATTGCGCAGGATGGCTTAGGCTACATCTGGATGGGCACACAAGACGGACTCAACAAATTTAATGGCAGAAAAATTAGTACCTACTATAAAGAAACAGTTACAAGAGGCGTGCTGATCAATAACTTTATTAAATCGTTGTACTTCGACAGCACCAATAACTGGATGTGGATTGGCACAGTGAATGGCCTGTGTATTTATAATATTTATGCAGATAGTTTTTACAAAGCGTCCCATTATTTTCCGCAGGCTGACTCGCTGGATAAATTAACGATTGACAATATCACTGGGGTGGGCAAAAACAAAATTGCGGTTTCAACATCCAGCGACGGATTATTTGTGTGCAATGCATTGGATAAAAAAACACAGCAGTACCTGCAGCAGCCAGCAACAAAAGACGGGGTAATGGCAATTGCCAACTGGAATGACAAATTGCTTGCCGTGGCCAACGGGCAACTCTATGCAATTGATCGTTCAACTGTATTGCTACTCCCCGATCTGCAGATGGGCGATGTAAGAAATATGCTGGTTTGGAAAAATGATTTATGGATAGCTTCCGCCAATAAAGGTCTTTATAGAATTAGCAACGGTAATCAACCTAACGCAAAACTATTTAATTGCAGTAGCAGCCAGATCGGAACTTTGGCAACAGACAATGAAAATAATCTATGGATTGGCAGCCGCAACAAAGGCATCATCATCATTGAACCAGTAAACGAAAATGTGCTGTACGCTTACGAGGCTGCCAATAACCAGGACGAATGGCCGAAAAACTTTACACTCTCACTTTTTAAAGACCGGCAACATATAATGTGGATAGGCAGTAGTGGCGGTGGTTTTTCGGCTGCAGGTAGTTTGAGGAAAAATTTCAATATCATTCGTAAGCAGGAAATGATGTCTGGCAAAATGGCCCATAATATGATACTGAGCATGTTGGCTCCATTGAATAACATCCTTTACCTGGGAACACAACTGGAAGGATTAAGAACATTCAATACCCAAACAGGGGAACAATTATTTTATCCGATCGCAGGTCCTTCGGGTAGCAATACCGTGCAGGGGCTTACCAATAGCTCTGATAAAGATATCTGGCTTGCAACCTATGCAGGACTTTATAATTTTAACACCCAAACAAAAAAATCGACCAGCTACAGCGACAGCAGCTATCCCGAAACTACAGCAGGTCAGTCTGTTTATAAATTAATGCAACGTGATTCGTTATTCTACAGTAGTGCCAAAGGCGGAGTCGTATTTTTTGATTTGAAAAATAAAAAATTTAAACCCTTTACTTATTTGGAAAGTAACAAGGATACAAAAAACATGGTGGTGTATAAAACCTACGAAGATGCAGATGAAAACTTGTGGTTTGGCTGTCTTGGTTTAGGATTACAAAAATTCAGCTCAAAAGTTAAATCCCTGCGCAGCATCACAGTAGTGTCGGATTTCTCAAAGAATATTTACAGCATCTGCGCAACGGATTCTATATTCTGGCTGGGGTCTTCTTCCGGCATTGCAGTATATAACAGCAGCAGTAATCAACTGATTAAAAAAATTACCCAGGCAGATGGCTTACCTGGAAATGTAGTTTACAGTATTGAAAAAGATAACGCAGGTAATTATTGGTGCAGCACCAATGCTGGTCTTGTAAAAATAGATGCTCACAATTATTACATGGTTCGTGTACCGGTGTCTGAAGGCTTGCAGGCAGGTGAATTTAATACGGCATGTTCTTCTGTTGATGCTGCAGGCAATCTTTATTTCGGTGGTATCAATGGAGTTAGTTATTTTAAACCTGCCGCTTTTTCAATTGCACAATATGCGCCTGCGCCATTAATAGAATCTATCAAAATTTTTAATACAGCATTGCAGTTTCAGCAGCACATCGCTTCTACCAACTCCATCCGTCTAAGCCATCTGCAGCAGTATATCACGTTCGAATTTACAGTGCTCAATTTTATCAACAACAATGAGTGCGACTACCGGTACCGGATGTTAGGCTTGGATACCAATTGGGTGAATGCAGGCAATAGAAATTATGTTAGTTACACCAACCTGCAGCCGGGCAAATATTCGTTTCAATTGATGGCTTCCAACAGCAGCGATGTATGGAGCAAAAAGATTACCACCATTCATATCATTATTGAGGCGGCATGGTGGCAAACCTCCTGGTTTAATATTCTAGTTGCACTTAGTCTGGCTGGCATTGCAATGGTTTTGGTAAAAAACAGAATCGCAGGCATAAGGCGGCAGGCGGTTACCAAACAAAAAATAACCGAAACAGAAATGGCTGCATTGAAAGCACAGATGAATCCGCATTTTATGTTCAACTGCATTAACAGTATTGATGCTTTTATACATAGCAATGATAAATACAATGCAACCCTATACCTGAATAAATTTGCCAAATTGCTCCGAAATATTTTAGACAGCAGTAAGCAAAATACCGTGTTACTCAGTAAAGATGTAGACACACTGAAACTGTATATTGAGCTGGAAGAACTGCGGCACGAAAATAAATTTACCAGCCTGATCAACATAGACAGCGAGTTGCTGAACAGTGATTATAAAGTACCGCCTTTAATCATTCAACCCTATGTTGAGAATGCTATTTTGCATGGTTTGAAAAATAAACCGGGTAATGACGGACTGCTTGATATCCGGATTCAAAAGGAAAATAATTTTATCCAATATATCATACAAGACAATGGAATTGGCAGGGAGGCCGCTAGATTAATCAGGCAAAGCAAGGAATCATCCTATGGGATGGATATGAGTGTAGAACGCATAAAATTATTCAACCAACAAACTACGGCGTCTATTGAAATCATCGATTTATATGATCACAATAAACCTACCGGAACTAAAATTATTGCACATTTAAAAATTTATTAAAATGCTTACAACAATCATAATAGATGATGAGCCCAAAGGCAGAATGGCATTGCGTGAAAAGCTGGCTTCCTACTGTAGCAATATTCAGGTGGTGGCAGAAGCAGCCGATGGACGGGAAGCTTTGGTATTGATTCAAATACATCATCCACAGTTGATTTTTTTAGATATTGAAATGCCCGTGATGAATGGATTTGAGATGTTGAATGCAATCCGTGAAAAAAATTTCCACATCATTTTTACCACTGCCTACGATCAATACGCCATTAAAGCCATCCGGTATGCTGCCTTTGATTATTTACTAAAACCAGTGGATATAGAAGAACTTAAAAATGCAGTTTCAAAAATTGAAAACATCGAAAATAAAAACCTTAGCAAACAGGTAGAACTAATGCAACAAAATCTGCAACAACCTAAAAAGAATTTTAATAAACTGGCCGTTCCTGCTTTCGATGGACTCCATTTTTTTGATATCAATACTGTTGTACACATAGAAGCCCAGAGTAATTACAGCACCATTTATTTTAGCGATAACCGGAAAATAACAGCATCCAAAACACTAAAAGATTTTGAAGACCTTTTGCCGGATGATCTATTTTTCAGGGTGCACCATTCTCACCTGATCAACCTACAATATATCAAGCGTTACATTAAAGGAGATGGTGGCCAGGTAGAATTGGAAAACGGGAAATTGGTAGATATTTCCCGGAGAAAGAAAGATGAATTTTTAAAAGCCATTGGCCATTGATCATAATAACTGCTACTTTGATTAGAGCTACGCTAAGAATATAAAAGACGGGTCAATTTGTGAAAAGTGGCCCGACAGATCGGGTCACCATTGCCAACTAACACTTAACTTAATATTAGCTGTTAAAAATGAGGCGATCAAAAAAAAAGATTGACATTCTTCCAAAACACGTAACAAAATCAAAAAATTGTTGAAAGAAAGCCAACGCTTGTAAACAACAAAATTACCCTTTTTATGGAGAAGGTAATTTTGTTTTTCGAGCTTTTGTCATTCAAATGGAGGAATGCAAAATGAACAACAAATTCAATCACAACCTCCTTCAAAGCAATATTCCGTAAAAAGAATGACCAGTGGTTTGACTGCAGCGATGGCTACCTCACCCTAAAATCAAAATACAAAACACCACTCAGCGGAGTAAGCGGAAAAGGCGATTGCATATTTTGTTGGCTTTGCGGCCCGAGTTTATCAGCAAGTTGAAACTTGGTGCCGATCGGCGAAATGGCATGCATAAAGCCGATATTACCCTCTGGGAAAGGAGGACTGGTATGGTCGTTCTTTGCACCTGTTGGTTTCTCGGGTTGCAGCATTTCTAAAAATATATTTTCCTGGCTGGTGTACACTGTAAAGTCGGCGTCTTTATTTTGCAAGGTTACCCAAAACATTTCAGAATGCCAACCTTTAAACTCAGGATAGTTCCAGCTTTCACCGGTAACGGTATTATTATAGGCTTTCTCCCAAACACCGAACTGCTGGCCCTTCAATCTATTTTTCCAAACACGGTACGGACCACGCCCCATCCATTGCATGCCCTTTATTTTCTCTTCCGGAAAGTTAAAAGTGATGCCCATAAAATCTACTGCACCCTTCAAAGAATAACTATACTCCAGTTTAGGTAATTGACCAGATTTAAAAATCCATTTAGCTGCGTACATCGCTTCGCCTGTATAAACCGGCTCAACGATATAGCTGTCGCCCTGCTGATAATGATGAAAGCGGCTAAGCGTAAGCTTTATTCCTGCCAGTGCAGGTCCGCCGCTAAAAGACACCGTTTTCTTATCTGTAATTACATTTCGAAGAAAGCCTGTAGTAGTATCAAAATTGTAGTCAATTCCATCGCAGTGAATGACTACCGTTTCGTTTGATTCCGTTGCTGAAACAGCCGCCTTCTTTTCAATTGAGATCATTTGTTTTGAAATATCCTCCGGCCACTTCAATGCCCAGCTCCAGGTAAAAATACGGTCGCCTTTTGGGTCATAAGCAGTTAGGTAAAGCACATCGGCGTTTGTTGCAGATGGCCATTTAATCTTCAGCCATCCCTTTTCGCCTGGTGCCAGCGATGGTGACGGTGTTATGCCCTTTTGTATAATTTTTTGATGGGTATTTGCTTCACCGGCTTTAGGTAATGCAACCAGCTTCCATTCAAATTTGCATTGTTGCAGATTAGTATATAGATACCGATTTTCAATTTCAATTTTACCATCAAATTGTTTGGGTATTGATTTGGTATTGACATACACCGGCGACCATATTTCTTTAATGGTGTAATAGCTCGCCTCCTTCTCCCTGTGGGGACCAACGATGCCATCGGGCGCTGCGTTACCGGCCACATCAATGATATTTCCCTTATCGGTTCGCACCACGCCTTCATCATGCAAGGCCCATAAAAAGCCACCAGCAAAACCCCGGTGTTTCATCATTTCATTCCAGAAATCATCCAGGCCGGCTCCGTGTCCGCCATCA
>JBBQKO010000252.1:0-6275 GCA_038327005.1 Chitinophagales bacterium
ATAGTCACTGCCAACTTTCTGGTGTATGCCTTCATCGCCAAACAGCGCCAGTTCATGATCTTTCATCGCAATGTAAAGCAGCACGGCATTGCGATGTAGCGTTTCCTGCATTTTCAGTTTAAAAAAAATTTCTGCTGCACGTTCAAGCGGATCTACCAGTGGATTATGGCTTTCCACATATAGCCTAATCTCGCCGCTGGTTTCTTTTTCTGCGATGCGGATAGCTTCAACAATCCGGGCCTGTTCGGGCGCAGAAAAAAATGGTTTCTTTTTAAAAAAAGGAAATATGCCCACGATTATTAGTTAAATTTTATTTCTACTGATTTTTCTGCGCCCGCATCTGACTGAAAACCTTCCATCGGCTTAAAGCCAAATAAACCGGCAACTATTTTGGTTGGAAAACTTTTTACAGAACTATTATAATCTGCAATCGATCCGTTAAAATCTTTGCGGGCAATTTTTATGCGGCGTTCGGTTCCTTCCAGTTGAGTTTGCAATCCTTCAAAAGCAGCGGTACCTTTCAACTCGGGATATTTTTCAACTGCAATTACCAATCGGTTAGCTGCACCAGCCAACTCATCCTGAGCTGCCAACTGCTGATTATATTTTTCAGCAGTTACATCACCGGACGAAATATTGACGGACGTAGCTTTTGCCCTTGCTTCTGTAATTTTTACCAGGGTGCCTTGTTCAAAATCGGTCAGTCCTTTTACAATGTTGACAACATTGGGAATAAAATCAATCCTGCGCTGGTAGGCATTTTGCACCTCATTCCATTGCAGCTTTACTTTTTCTTCCTTTGCTACCAACCCATTGAAAGTAACGAATAGATAGATTGCCAGGAGCACCAAAACACCTCCGATGATATAGCCGGAATAACGCTTATTGTTCATGCTTCGATTGCTTAAAATTTAACTTCAGGAGCCTTTTCTGCACCAGCATCCGCCTTGAATCCTTCTTTTGCAGAGAATCCAAAAATGCCACCCAAAATGTTCATTGGAAAAGAGCGAACCTTTGTGTTGTAAATGTTGATCTCATCATTGAAAACCTTTCGTGAATTTTTGATGCCGTTTTCAATGCCTTCTAACTGACCCTGTAATTTGGTGAAATTGTCAGTTGCCTTTAAAGTTGGATAAGCTTCCACCGTAGCCAATAAACGACTCAATGAACCGCTCAACTGACCTTGTGCTGCCTGAAATTCTGCAATTTTTTCCGGAGTCAGATTTTCTGCATTGATGTTTACACTGGTTGCTTTTGCCCTTGCCGCAATAACATCCGTCAATGTCTTTTGCTCAAAATTTGCAGCACCTTTTACAGTGTTTACCAAATTGCCCACTAAGTCAGAACGATTTTGATATTCAGTCTGCACATTGTTCCAGGCTTTTTTTACACTTTCATCTTGCTTAACCAAACCGTTGTAACCGTTGCATCCAAGAAAGCCTACAATTACCACGATGGCAAGTATTACTAATAATCCAGTACGTTTCATATTTCTTATTTTTTATGTTTTGAAATTTAAAATTAATTGATTCCTTTATAAAAACAACCTCCTAAGTTGCTAAAGATTACAAAAATCAATCCTTTACACTTAGAAGGCTTTCTTATTTTATTAAGACGATTGAAAAAATCAATTATGCTACAATTGAATAAAAATCTTATGCTTTAATTGCAGCGATACCCGGCAATACTTTTCCTTCAAAGTATTCCAACATTGCACCACCACCGGTACTTACATAACTCACTTTTTCAGCAAGGTCAAATTTATTTATGGCTGCCACACTATCGCCACCACCTACAAGACTAAATGCACCCTTTTCGGTAGCTGCGGCAACTGCCAATGCAACTGACTTGGTACCATTCTGAAATTTTTCCATTTCAAAAACTCCCATCGGACCGTTCCATAAGATGGTTCTTGAGTTTTTGATTACCTCGCTGAAAATGCCGATGGCTTTTGGGCCGATATCCAGTCCCATCCAGCCATCTGGAATTTGATCACTTGGACGAATTTCCGTATTTGCGTCTGCTGCAAACTTATCTGCAATTACAGAATCTTCCGGTAAATGAATGCTTACATTTTTTTGTTTAGCTTTCTCTAAAATATCAAGTGCTGTTTGCAGACGATCATCTTCGCAGAGAGAACCACCTATTTTACCGCCTCTGGCTTTTAGGAAAGTATACGCCATACCGCCACCAATGATGATGTCGGTAGCTCTTTCCAACAGGTTTTCTATGATTAAAATTTTATCGGAAACCTTTGCTCCGCCAATGATTGCGGTGAAAGGCTTTTCGGCTTCGTGCAATACCTTTTCGGCGCTGATCACTTCGCCTTCCATCAATAAACCAAACAGTTTTTTATCCGCTGCAAAATATTTTGCGATCACTGCAGTCGATGCATGTGCCCGGTGTGCGGTGCCAAAAGCATCATTCACATACACATCGCCCAGCTTGCTTAATTTTTCTGCAAAAGCTTCATCACCTTTTTCTTCTTCTTTGTAAAAACGAAGATTTTCCAATAATAAAACTTCGCCTGCCTGGAGCATACCGGCGGTCATGTATGCTTGTTCACCGATGCAATCATCTGCAAAAAACACCTTGGTAGTATTTCCACCATCTGCATTTAATAATTCGTGCAGATGCTTTACAAGGTGTTTTAAAGAATACTTATCAGTTGGACCATCTTTGGGACGGCCGAAATGACTCATTATAATAACACTGCCACCATCTGCCAATATTTTTTTTAAGGTAGGAATGGTTGCTGCCATCCTGTTATCGTCGGTAATATTAAACTCCGCATCCAGCGGAACGTTGAAATCTACCCGAACCAAAGCCTTTAAGCCTTTGAAGTTGTAATCTGAAAATTTGCTCATACTTAGTTGCTCCCATTATAGCACCTGCCTAACATTGGGAAATATGTTTTAAAGATGATAAAATAAACAAGGCTTTCAAATAAATTGAAAGCCTTGTATTAAAAGAACTAAAATTATGCGACCTGAATTTAAAGGCCTACACAAATTAAATATGTTCCAAACTGGTATGTAGTAAAAGTGATTAATCCCAAGGTTCCATCGTTATGAAACTCTTGTGGGCCTTGATGCAAAATGTGCTGCCATGAATTAAACAACTAAAACAAAAAATTATTTACCCATCAATCCAGCAAAATAATTAACAGTGCGTACCAACTGAGATACATAGCTAGCTTCATTATCGTACCAACTTACTGTTTTAACCAATTGTTTGTCGCCTACTGTTAGTACTTTGGTTTGAGTTGCATCGTACAAAGAACCAAAGGTTGTTCCGATTACATCTGAACTTACGATTTCGTCTGTTGTGTAACCAAAACTCTCGTTGCTGGCCGCTTTCATGGCTGCGTTGATTTCTTCAACAGTTACTGTTTTATTTAAAATGCTGGTTAGTTCAGTTAAAGAACCAGTAATAACCGGTACTCTTTGTGCACTACCATCTAATTTACCTTTTAACTCTGGTAGTACCACACCAATTGCTTTTGCAGCACCTGTGCTGTTAGGAACGATGTTAGCGGCAGCAGCTCTTGCCCTGCGCAAATCACCTTTTGCATGAGGTGCATCCAGCGTATTCTGATCATTCGTGTATGCATGAATGGTAGTCATAATTGCGGTTGCAATTCCAAACTGGTCATTCAATACTTTTGCCATTGGAGCCAAACAGTTTGTGGTGCAGCTTGCACAACTAATGATTGTTTCAGAACCATCCAAAATTTCGTGGTTTACATTAAATACAACCGTTTTTAAATCACCGGTTGCAGGTGCAGAGATCACCACTCTTTTTGCACCGGCAGTAATGTGAGCTTCGGCTTTGGCTTTATCTGTAAAGAAGCCAGTGCTTTCGATCACCACATCTACTTCGTGTGTTCCCCATGGAATTTGAGCTGGATCTCTTTGTGCGTATATTTTTACTTCGTGACCATTTACAATGATTGAGTTTTCGGTAGAAGTAACTTCTTGTCCAAAACCACCTTGTGCACTGTCGTACTTTAATAAATGGGCCAATACTGCAGGACTGGTTAAATCATTAATAGCAACAACATCTATTCCCTGCATGTTATAGATTTGGCGAAATACCAAACGGCCGATGCGTCCGAATCCGTTAATGGCAACTTTTACTGTACTCATAATTGAAGTTATTTTATATGTTATAAAAACTTTGCAAAGGTAGGTATCATTGGCAGATAAAAAAAGCCCGAATTTAGGCCCATGATGAAAATCACAAATAATAATAGTAAAGTAATATTATAGACTGATTGGAATCATATTTTTTACTTTTTAAAGAATAAAAAGCAAAAAAAGATTACAGAAAATGTGAATGGAAAATGATGAGTGACAGCTAAACTTGACCATTGACCATTCACCATTCATATTTGCCAGAGCAGAAACACTAGTTAATCGTAAAAATCTTTTCTTCAACCGGCTTGTTGGTTTCGATGGAACTAAAAACAATTGTTCCCCGATCGTTGGTTTGCGAAAATGGAAATAAAAATCCATCCTCATTTTTTTTGAATTCGGAGTATGTATTTTCCACCTCATCATCTCCAACTTTAACGATTGATTTTACCCGATAGAAAGTAGTGGCATCAATAAACAATGTACTCTCTTTACCGGCAGCGTTCGTCAATTTCAACTTATAACATTCCGCATCTGCTACTTTTTCTTTACCCAATAATTCTACCTTGTTACCCTTTTCCTTATAATTTAACAATGAGCCCTGCACATCCAAAAGCCCTTGTGATGCCTTCACCTGGTCTGCCGAAACCTCTTCCGGACTTGCCTGCCCCATGAATGGCATAAAATTCCAGCCCTTGGCAGCATTCATTACCTGAAAGCCTTCCCCCATTCCTGGTACAGAAATATCATTTCGTGAACCTATTCCCTGCACCAGGGTAACGGTTATTCCAACGTCAAATCCTTGCGTATTCAGGTTTCCCGTCATTTTAACGGTTTTAAGCGTCAATAGCTTTTCTTTACCACCCAGTGCGGTTAAATGTTTGTCAACAATTTCATCTACTGTTTGCGCTTTGATTGATTGAAGACTTACGATTGCTGCTACAGCCAATAAGGCAATTCTTAATTTTTTCATGTTTTTGTTTTATGATTGAATGTTAGGTTGATACATTGCAGGCTGAATAACGGGATTGATTTGGATGGTGTGAAAAACAATTTCACTGCCATGCGCATTATTCATTTTCCGGTTGCTGTTTGTTTCAAATGTATGTGGAAACTGCATCCCGTCAACGGCTTTATAATTACTATAATAAATAAGCGATTTGGAATACGCCTGATCCATGGATATTACTGATGACTGCACCAATAGATGGCTGGATAGATCTATCCAAAATAGCATTACATTTCCTCCCTGGGTCGTTAATTTAATTTTATAACAAGTGTTTTCCGCCAGTTGCTCTTTCCCTAACAGCTCTGCCCGATGGCCTTTAGCAGCATAATCTACCAGCGGCCCCGCAATGTCCATTTCGGTTTGAATGTCTCTTAAATTATCTGAGGGAACAGGCTTTGGCTCAGGCGACACCAGCGGAAAAAATGTCCACGCTTCTTCAGCCGTAATTACAACAACATTGTTTTCAATTTCCGTACGACTTAATTTATCCTGTTCCTTTATCATTTTCACCTGCACATTTCCTCCGTTCGTTTCTTTCATTCCTTCCATGTAAATGCTTTTTACCGCGGACAGTTTATCTCTGCCACCCCTGGCACGGATGTATTGCTCAATCACTTCATCTACTGTTTTAGCAGTGCTAAACTGCACCACCAGCAACAATACAATCAGCAAAGCAAACAGGAATAAATTTCTCACCTTATAGTTTTAATAATTAAAGATAGGGCAAATTGAAGTACTCAAAAAGGATAAAACGGACTTACATTTGTTCCAATTTTAAATGCATACTATGATACAAAGCATCCGTGGAAATATTGTTGACATTTTTAACCAACAGATTTATTTTGGAGAAGTGACCATTGAAAATGGATTGATAAAGCACATCGAAAAAAGAGGAACGACTGAAGAACCGGAACAAGGTGCAGCCTATATTCTGCCCGGTTTTATCGACAGCCATGTACACATTGAAAGCTCCATGTTGGTGCCGGCTGAATTTGCCAAGCTTGCGGTTGTGCATGGTACAATTGCCACCATAAGTGACCCTCATGAAATTGCCAATGTTTGCGGAATGGCAGGCGTGGAATTTATGATTGCCAATGGAAAAACCGTTCCCTTCAAATTTCATTTTGGCG
>JBBQKO010000253.1:0-6270 GCA_038327005.1 Chitinophagales bacterium
ACCGTTACGTTGCCATAAGATACCATACCTGTACATCCGTTGTTGGTTTTGTAATATAGGGTAACACCGTAATTACCAGGTTTTGTAAATTTATGTGTTGGCTGAATTTCTGTGGAAACACTGCTGTCTCCGAAATTCCAATTGTATGTTGCAATGCTATCCGTAGCAGGACTTATAGATGCTTTGAATTTTAATTCTACGGGTCCGCAGTTGTTACGATCTCCCTCTGCATTGATGTAGACATACGGTCGGGTAATGTGGATCGTTTTTTCTGTAAATGCAACACAGCCATCCGCATTTTCTACTTTTAGCCTTACCTGGTAACTGCCATCAGAAAGGTAGTTGAACGAAGGTGCCTGCAATCTTGAAAAGACGGAATCATAATAATAGTAGCTTTGGAAGTTCCATTCCCATTTTACATTTCCGGTTGAAGTGTCCTTGAAATCCACCATTACAGGAGCCCCGCAATCACCCTTAATAACTGAATTGAAGCCTTTTGGATCAGGGCTTTGTTTAACCGCAACTGTTTTTGAAATCGAATCTTTACAGGTTCCAAAGTAGTTGATTAGTTGGATGTTGTAGCTGCCACTCAATGGGAAATAGGCTGATAGGCTTTGATAATTATTATACTGATTCACACCATCAACGCTCCATAACGAGGAAGTAGGCGAAGGGCTGCTGAGACTGTTTATTAAAACATAGTTGTTGCTGTTACAAACTAACGCAGGCACATTAAAATCAGTTGAAAAGCTGGCAACATTGATGTAGCCATTTTGTACATTCGAAGCCGAGCAACCTTCCGAACTATTCACTGTCAGCTTTACCGTATAAATTCCTTTCAGATTAAAAACATGCGAAGGAGTTGCAAGGGAAGAAGTGGTACCGTCTCCAAAATCCCAAAGGTAGCTCAAGGTACCCGGGCCGCTGCTGGTATTGGTAAACCGCACGGCATCAGTTACTCTGCACAACACCGTTTGGCTGGCGCTGAATTGTGCTTTAATGGATGGAAGAATTTTTATAAGCTGGTCTTTTACGATAGTTTTTGTACAACCGAAATTGTTACTAACGGTCAGGCTTACCGTGGCATCCTGAGGTACAGTATAATTATGCGATTGCGAGGCGCCAAACTGTTGCAGGATATTTCCATCACCAAAATCCCACGTATAACCACTGATCACCGCATTACCGCCAGATGCAGTTGCCGTAAAATCAACCTGCATGGGTAAACAGCCTTTTTCAGAAGAAGCCGCAAAGTCAACAACTGGCGCTGAATAAACCGTGATTTGTTTTGTTTTGGTAGAAGAAAGATTGACGTCCTTTACGGTCAGTGTCACATTGTAAATCCTTTCATCCTTAAAAATTGCACCAGGGCTAAAGATACCAGCGGTATTGCCATTGTCAAAATTCCAACTGTAAACAGCATTCGCTGAAGCACCTGTTGTTTGACTGATAAAAGAAACGGCCAGTGGTGAACAGCCGCCGTTTTTGCTTGCTGTAAAATCGGCATTTAATTGTGCAGTAAGGCCAACGGGCAAAATAAAAAATAGAGTAGATATGATCAGTAAGCGAAGGTAAAAGGGGTTTTTAAAATGAATGTTCATGAGCAGTAGTCCACTATCGGATAAATAGTGTTCGTAATATAGGTATGTTTTTCTGAAATTTTTTTTTATCAGGAAAAAAACACTTGAATTATCGAAATGTATTTAACATCAATTGCCAGTAGCAGTTGATGTGTATAAAAAACAAATCGATTGAATGCTTTCTCTAGTGAAGATTTTTTTCAAAAAATAACTTTCGCTCCAATTTCTTTTTCCGGGATATGTTGCTTAAACTGGCTTAACCTCTTCCCATAAATGTTTTATCAAACCATCCGCCAGACCAATTTTTGGTACAAATATTTGATCTGCGCCGGCCCATCGCATAATATTGATGTAGATCATTAAAGCCGGCACAATTACATCCGCCCGGTCGGATCTCAAATTGTATTTAGTAATTCTTTCAGATAAAATTACACTGCTTAATTCTTTGTAATAATCCCTTAATAGTTCGAGTGACAATGGTTTTCCATCTTTCCGTTTACTCATTGAAAATACTTTGTTGATGTTGCCTCCGCTACCAATAGCTACTACTTCTTTCTGTCCTTTGATCACGTTTCTCAAAATGTCTTTCATATCATCCCAATCCTGTTCGGTTACTATATTTTTAAGTAGCCGGATGGTACCAATGTTGAATGATTTTTTGTAGATGAGTATGCCATTGCTAAAAAAAGAAAGTTCAGTGCTGCCACCACCTACATCAATATAGAGATAGCTATGGTCTTTATCCATATTTTCGGCCACATGATTTTCGTATATCAACCCTGCTTCAATATCACCGGTAATTATTTCAATCTCAATTTCCGTTTCCATCTTTACCTTCCGGATGATATCTGCAGAATTTTTTGCATCTCTCATAGCACTTGTGGCGCAGGCTTTTATCTGTGTAACGTTGTAGGCATTGCATAAATGTTTGTAAGCCTTCATCGTTTGCAGTATCATCCCAATTTTTTGTCTGGGTATGGTACTTTGTTCAAACACATCAAAACCAAGCCGGAGCGGAACCCTTACGAGGTTTAATTTATTAAAGGAAGCAATGCCTTTTTCATCGGTTAAAACTTCTGTTATTAAGAGTCTTGCTGCGTTGCTACCTATATCAATTGCTGCTAATATCATGTGTGTCAGATGCGTTAAAATTTGCCCTTTTTTATTGGTTAGTCCGTACCACTGATTCAGCCATACTGGCCAATTTTAAAATCTATTGGTGCAAAGATAAGCTGTAACAGCACTATCCATTCGAATCATATGCAGCATAGCAGCAGTTGTGGATAATTACAGAAGATAGTCTTGCAGATGGATACAATTAATTTGTCAATTTTCGGTAGAGGTAGTTATAGGTTTCTACCTGCGAACGTATTTTTTTTGTATTGCGTGGGTTCACGTATTGGTTATCGAGGTGATTGTTTAATTTCCTTGCCTTAATGTTATCTGATAGCTGGACATGTATGATGTCTTTTAATTCCTGCTGAATTTCTTTATTAAAAATAGGGCATGCCGCTTCTATCCGGTGATCTATATTTCTCAACATCCAATCGGCCGATGAAATAAATACTTTTTCATCGCCATCATTGTGAAAGATCATTACCCGTGCATGTTCGAGGTATTCATCTACGATACTGATGGCTTGTACAGGATGCTTGAATTTTTTATTTTCGGTCAACATACAAAAGATACCTCTTACCACCATTTTAATTTCTACGCCAGCTTTGGCGGCTTCGTATAATTTTTCTATCAATAATTCATCACTCAATGAATTTACTTTTAGCAGAATAGCGGCAGGTTTACCTGCTTTTGCTGATCTTATTTCTTTTGCAACCAACAGTAAAAGTTGCTTGCGCATGGTAACCGGACTAACCAGTAGTGTTTTGCAGGCCCGTAAAAACCGAATCCTGGTTTTGGGTTGTTCCAGATAATGAAAGATCCTGTTTACATCACCCATTATGTTGCGGTCGGCCGTAAGCAGGCAATGATCGCCATAGATGGTAGCGGTGCGTTCATTTGGATTACCAGTACTTACGAATCCATAATAAATAGTCCGGGTATTTACTACCTTTTTTATAAGGCAAAGTTTACAATGCACTTTCATGTTTTGCACACCAATCAGCACTTTTGCACCTGCTTCTTCCAATTCCTCTTTCCACTCCAGGTTGGCTTCTTCATCAAACCTTGCCCTTAACTCAATTACGGCCGTAACCTGTTTTCCATTGCGTACTGCATTGGTGATAGCATTGATAATTTTAGACCTGGCTGCAAGCCGGTAGCAGGTTATTTTAATGCTGATAACCTGCGGGTCAATGGCAGCTTCCCGCAATAAATCAATTACACTATCGTAAGAATGATAGGGAAAATTCAATAGTACATCCTTTTTCAATACCACATCTGATACCCTGTTTACATTTCTTAACTGGGGATGAACAAACGGTTTTTTACGGGTATTTTTTTGTTCAAAAACAGATTCAGGGAAATTAATAAAGTCTTTAAAATTATGTATTCGGCCACCAGGTATCAGGTTGTCTTTTTCGGTTAGGCCTAAGCGCTTTACGAGGTAGGTGAGGAGGGAGGCATCAATATCTTTGTCAAAAACAAAACGCACTGGTTTACCCTTCTTTCTGTTTTTGATGCCCTTCTCAATTTTTTCCATCAGGGAAGTGGCTACATCATTGTCGATGTCAATTTCAGCATCACGGGTTACTTTAATAATGTGAGCAGAAAAAACATCATACCCAAAAAATGAAAATATTTGAGGCAGGCAATAGCGAATGATATCTTCCAATAAAATAATATGCTTTTCATCTTGACCGGAAGGTAATATTACGAAACGCGGTAAGCGTCTTGCCGGGACTGATACCAATGCAAACCGTTGTGCAATGCTTCTGTCTTTCGTTGATAATTTACAGGCAAGGTAAATAGATTTATCGCTTAAGGTAGGAAAAGCCTGGATACTTTCAATCATCAAAGGAACTATATTGCTCCTGATTTCATCATTGAAATAAGCAGTAATAAACTTTTGCTGAACCCTGTTTAATTGCTTGTCATTGATGAAGAAGATATTTTGTTTTTTTAATTCTCTCAATATCTCATTCCATATCCGGTCAAATTCTCTTTGTTGTTCCATCACCTTATCCTGTATCTCCTCCAATATAATTCCTGGAGAAACTTCCAGGTGCATATTGCCTTTGTTCCCTACTTCAATCATTCGCTTTAGCGTAGCTACCCTTACACGAAAAAACTCATCCAGGTTGTTGGAGAAGATGCCTAAAAAACGGATGCGTTCCCTTAATGGAACCGTTTCATCTGCAGCTTCCTGCAACACCCTGCTATTAAAAGATAACCAGCTTAAATCCCGTACAATTACTTTTTGTTGTACTCTATGATGTACCAAAATATATTTATTTTAAATTATTTTGCGAAAATATATACTTGCAACTGTAAAAATCAGAAACCAATGTTAAGTTTAATTTTTTTAAAGTTTCGCAAGCGTCGTTTTTTTTGACTGCCTGTTATAATACGGCAAGGCGATCAACGAAACAAATCCTACAATCAGGATGATGAAAAATTGAGCAATCCATTGAAGCAATCCGTTTGCATAGCCATAGGAAATTTCTATACCATACAAAAACATGACCTCCATTATGAACCATTGGTAAGTTCCAATACCACCGGGGGTTACAATCATTCCGATACTTGCAAACGCCAACACAGGAAAAGCTGCAGCAATGGGAAGGTCCGATGTTTGCGGGATTACAAAAAAGCCGATATAGGTGCCGGAGGCGTAACAAAACCAGATAAATATGCTGTGAAAAATAAAAGCCTTTTTATTTTGTAAATTTTTTACGCTGCTTAAACCTGCACCTACACCTTTAAAAAGAATATTTATTTTTTTCACGAGGCCAATTTCGCTATATTTCTTAAAAATAAACTTCAGCGTAAAGTAAAAAATAACCACCAAAGCAATGAGGATTACAAGCTTCAAGATCATTGATTCCCTGTTGCCTGATAAAAAATTTGAAGTAATCGTTTTCTTTGCATATTCACCGATAATGCTTGCCTGTGTGGCTATGGCTATTATAAAAACCAATAAAAGGGAAACCACATCAATGGCTCGTTCTACCAAAATGGTGCCTACCAGTTTATCAGGCGGTACTTTCTCGTATTTCCCTAAAATGGTGCATTTTAATACTTCACCTAAACGGGGAACGGCAAGGTTTGCCAGATAACCCACCATCACTGCAAAAAAAGTATTTACAAGGCTGGGATTGTATCCCATTGGTTTCATCAGAATTCTCCATCGCATGGCCCTGCTAACATGGCTTGCTATTAGTATAAAAAAAACCGGAATGAATAATATGAAGCGGGCAGTTTTAAGGGCTGTTTTACATTCCTCCCAGTTTTTATCGCCCATTTTATGAATGCTCCACCAAACCAGGAAAATACCCAGACCTAAGAAAAACAAATATTTTATAATGGTAAGGACCGCTTTTTTCATAATTGGCTACAAATTACGAAGTTATGGTGAGAATGCAGTTTAAAGGAACCCGGGAAAAACAGCAATTTTTTTTTAAGCAAAAGTTAAACAGGCTAATTAACTGGCTTTCAAAATTAGGTTATCAATTAATCTTACTTCATTTAAAAAGGCTGCAATCAAAGCTACCATGCTGGTCTTTCCATCCCATTC
>JBBQKO010000254.1:0-6249 GCA_038327005.1 Chitinophagales bacterium
CTATTTTAGACGAAATTTACAGTATGAAAAAAATATTACTGATTGCATGTATAGCCTTTGCGGGATGCGGGGCAAAAACAAATGAAGATATTGCCAAAGAATTAATTACTGAAAGCTTAAAAGCTAAGCTGCCGGATTTTAAAGACTACGAGTCCGTCAATTTTGGAACAATGGGAAAAGCATTTTTACCATTTGAAGAAACCAGGCTTTTTGTTACAAATACAAAGGCAATAAAAGGCTATGAAGATTCCCTGTCTATTTTACAGCAATCCATTATTGACAACAAGACCCCCGCGGCTTCAAATACAATCACAACTGCGAAAGAAAATATACTGCGAATGCAGGACAGCATAAAAGCTAAATACGAAATCATTGCCGTAAGTAAACAAAGCTACACGCCGGAAGAATTGTTCAAAATTACCCACGGCTACACACTGAAAGATAAGACTGGCAAACCGGTTCCGGTGGAGGAGGCTTTCTATTTTGATAAAGACTTTAAGGGCATTGTGAAAGTGAAAAAGGTTTTTTAAATCGTACTTGATTCATTACAAACAAACCGTACTTTAAAATACAATATTGATCTTTTGCAAAATAATGTTCCATTTACCAAAAACCGGAATGAGGTTTACAGCCGCAACATCATCTTCCCAGGCTAATGAAACCGATGCTTTCATTGCCTCCTGCGATTTAGATGGTAGTATCTGTTTTTTCTTCTAATTCACCCGGATATTTCATTTTTCTCAGCCGTGGTCGGTATCAACTTACCGACTACTTGTTACTGCTACAATTTCGGATGCTACGCTCTGGCAGTCAGTAAATATTTTTTTTATAATTCACCCCTGGTATTTTATTTTAGATGCGTCTTTAAGCCACAAAAGAAATGTCACCATGATGGGGGCAATAGCTAAAGGTTTAAGAAGGAATTTGGCTTTCTTAACCTGACGCCAATCCGTTTCGGCCCCATAGTCATTTTACAAAGAACAGTCAGCCTTAAAGTATGGCTGGTTTGCATAGCAAACAGTAATTACCATTTAGTTGCAAAGACTTCCGCTCTCCTACTTTCAATAACATTTCTTAACGCCGCTTAAAACAATTGCCGGAGGTATCCTGTTAATACCATCAGCAGTTAAATTGCAGCCGTATCATTTTTTTATCTTTAATTTGCTTTTATAAATTAAAGTACACTAAATTTATAGACTTTTAAAAAACGCTTAAAAAAACAGCTATGTCCACAACACCATTACATTTTGAAACCCTGCAGATACATGCCGGGTATTCGCCGGAAGCTACCACGCATGCAGCGCAGGTACCAATTTATCAAACCAGTTCTTTTGTTTTCGAAAGTTCAGAACATGCAGCCAACCTGTTTGGACTAAAAGAGTTTGGAAATATTTACACCCGCATTATGAATCCAACCACCGATGTATTTGAAAAACGGGTTGCTGCATTGGAAGGTGGTGTAGGTGCTGTTGCCACAGGCTCAGGCATGAGTGCCCAGTTTTTAGCACTGCATAATTTACTATTACCCGGCGATAATTTTGTAGCGTCTTCCTATTTATATGGTGGCAGTTACAACCAGTTTAAAGTTTCATTTAAGCGCATTGGTATAGAAGTACGTTTTGCAGAAGGTGATGATGCTGCAAGCATCGCATCCAAAATTGATGACAGAACAAAAGCGATTTATGTAGAAACAATCGGCAACCCCGGTTTTAGCATTCCCGATTTTGAAGCAATTGCAGCGGTTGCAAAAGAACACGATATACCGCTGGTGGTAGACAATACTTTTGGTGCGGCCGGTTACTTATTCAAGCCATTTGAGTATGGTGCCAACGTTGTGGTAGAAGCTGCTACCAAATGGATTGGTGGCCATGGCAACAGCATTGGTGGTATAGTGATTGACGGTGGAAATTACAATTGGGGCAATGGTAAATTCCCACAGTTTACCGAGCCGGATGAAGGATATCATGGCATGAAATTCTGGGAGATTTTTGGAGCTGGTAGTCCATTTGGCAATATTGCCTATATCATCCGGTTGCGGGTGTCAGGTTTGCGTACCTGGGGTCCTACTTTAAGCCCGTTCAATTCATTTTTATTTTTGCAGGGGCTGGAGACTTTGTCGCTACGGGTAGATCGTACGGTAGAGAACGCCATGGCGTTGGCGGAATGGCTGGAAGCGCATCCACAGGTAGAGTATGTGAATTATCCGGGACTGGAATCCAGTAAATATCATACACTGGCTAAAAAATATTTAAAGCGTGGATTTGGTGGTGTGTTATCTTTTAAAATAAAAGGCGGAAAAACGGTAGCCGACAGCTTTGTAAATGAGTTAAAGCTGATCAGTCATTTAGCCAATGTAGGCGATGCCAAAACACTCATCATACACCCGGCCACCACAACTCACGAACAATTGAGTGAAGCCGAACAAATTTCTGCCGGCGTAGAACCCGGACTTTTGCGCATTTCATTGGGCATCGAACATATTGAAGACATCAAGAATGATCTTCAAAATTCATTTGATGCGGTGAAGGCTTAATAAGCATCCATAAAATATAGGGCCCCTGCAATTGCGGGGGCCTTGCTGTTTGCGGATAAGTGATTTGTTAGTGTATCTTATAACAGCCATGTGCAGAAGCCGATCTATCGGCTCTACCCTGTGTTTGGCTAATTACTTTAAACAATTTCCAACAGCCTCAATTGGATAAATGCTGACATTTAATCCACACCAGTCAGACCGGGCCCGTAAGACTGGTGATTATTTTCGCACACTGAATTGCACGCTGAAATCCTGACTGGTTGCACAATCCAGTCCGACCGTCCCGGTCTGACTGATTGTGTAAAGCAGAAAAAAAAATTTGAATTTTATACCTCTCGTATATTTTAGCCATGAGTTATTCAACTCCAATCCACACCAGTCAGACCGGGATGGTCAGACTGGTGGCTATTTTCGTACATTGAATTGTATGCTGAAATCCTGACTGGTTACACAATCCAGTCCGACCCTCCCGGTCGGACTGGATTGTGTAAAGCAGAAAAAATAATTTTGAGTTTTATTATACAGTTTAGTAATTGCCGGGCACAGGAAATCGTCGCTCCGGGCTCACGCCTCATTCCTGCGCCTATCGCTGGCATCTGCAATTGCGAGAGCCATTTATTTGCGGGTACAACGAACCATGCAGGCTTCATCCGATAGCTATCAGATTGTAAATATGATTTTGTTATTAATACCTCTCGTACATTTTAGCAATGAGGTATTCAACTCAAAGCTGAAGTAACAGGATAAACAAAAGACCGGAGCCAATAGTTATCGACTCCGGTGCTGGCTGTTATAGTAGCGCCATTTTGGAAATGATCTTTCTTTATTGAACCAGGAATTTTTCCGTTTGTTGTCCATTACTCAATAAATAAATACCAGTAGTGTAGTTCTCCATGTAAATAGAATGTGTACCGGCATTGTAATTTTTCTGATGCATGAGTTTACCATCTCCAGAAAAAATCATCAAGGTCTGATTGCTAACAAGGTTTATCTCTAAACGCCTGCTGCCAACTGCAGGCTGCTGGATTGAAAATATCGATTGGTCTGAACGGTATTTCAATAATTTTACATCGCTGAAGCTTTTAACTCCACCCACATCGTTCTGCTGAATACGGTAATAATTATACCCCTTTAAAACACTCTTGTGTACAAAGTTGTAGGTCTTTTCCGTACTGCTGTTTCCCGCTCCCTGAACAGTTTCCAAATTTTGCCACTTAATGCCGTCTGCACTATGTTGAATAATAAAATTTAAATTATTTTGTTCCTGCGTTATAGTCCATGTAATTAAAGCTCCTGTCAACCCCTTCGTTACAGTAAACGATTTTAAACTTACAGGAAGCACCGCACAAGAAACAGCCGTTACGCACAAGTACCCATCATCAAAATTACCTTCTCTGCCAAGTGCAATCCTGTATTTATATTCACCAATCGCAAGTGTACCAGAGCTGCCGGAAACCTGGTACCAAATGTCTTTGGGAGTGCTTACTGTAAAAGCCCTTGTATTAGAACTGGCTACAACCGCATTAGATGAATTTAAGATGTCAATACTGCCAGTCCAGTTAGCGTAGGTTGCGTTGGGCCTGTTTGCAAAATAGCCGGAGAAGTTAACGGTGGTAGGACAAGTGATGCTAAAATCTCTTAGCAGAAAATCATTTGTTCCACTAACAGAAGCATACTGACTGCCCTTAATAGCGACATCAGGTCCCAAACTATAACTTGTACCATTCACTTTTGTAAGAAGTATGTTGCTGCCATTTTGGGTGTATAATCCGTTAGATGAGATACCAACGGAAGCAGCCGTATTATTTGAAGGTTGTACCGGCGATTCAAAATTTGCTTCCGGAATTCTGTTGGTGCATACGGCTGTGGCTGCCTGCACGCAAAGAAAAGCATCATCAAAATGCCCGAAATCTCCTACAAATGCCCTGTACTTATACGTTCCAGCCGCCAGTACGCCTGACTCTCCAGCCATCATGTACCAAATTTCCATATTAACGGATACGGTCATCAGTTTTGAGTTGGAAGAGGCTACAATGGTATTGGAATTATCTAAGATATCTACCCTTGCATTCCAGTCGACAAAACCTGGATTTGTTTCTCTGTTAGAAAATTTTCCACTAAAATAACAAATGCTGGGCACGGAAATGGTAAATGTTTGAATTGGATAATCGCTGGCGCCTGCAATATCAAGATACTGAGTACCCTGAGCTGCATTGTCTGCACCCGATCCATAACTTGTACCATTTACCCTTATAATATTTAAACCAGCGCCACCTTGTGAACTCCAGCCGCTCCAGGAACTTCCTACAAGATTATTGCCGTTGATGGTATTGACAACCGGAGATTCGAAACTTGGATTAGTGAGACTGTTTATTAAACACTGTGCATCCGCAGAAGCAACTGTAAAAAAAAGTGAAAAAGAAAATAAGATGGCTGCGCAACACAGGGCCTTTGTAGTTTTTAGGATTTGCATAAGAATAGTTTATTTATCAAAAAAAGTTCGGTACAAAATTATCTTTATAACTATAGTACTACGTAGCGATAATATAGTGTCTGTTGAGATGTTTATCTAATAGACTGTAGTTATAAAACGACAAAGTTTTAATACTACAAGTACCGTTCATTTCTAACAGGATTAATCAACAAAAGAATTAAGGTATTTTATGGCGAGTCAAAACTGTAGTAACAGGTCAGCCATAGTACCGGAGTGCTGCACCTGAGGAAGCTTTCGACTCTACCCTGTGTCTGACTGGATACTTCAAACAATTCCGAACAGCTTCAATTAAATAAATGCTGGCATTCGATGACCACCAGTCTGACCGGGATGGTCAGACTGATTTAGACTTTCGCACATAAAACTGCATGCGGATATCACGACTGGTTATGCAATCCAGTCTGACCGTCTCGGTCTGACTGGATTGTGCGAAGCAGACAAAAACATAATTTTTGAGTTTTATTACACAGCTTTAGTAATTGCCCGGAACAGGAAACCATCGTACCGGGCACACTTCTTATTCCTGCGCCTGGCGCAGAATAATTGGGAACACTTTATATCGAAAAATGAATTGCTTGATGAAATAAAAACACTACAGGGCCGGAGTTGATAGGCTCCGGCCCTGTGGCTGACTGAGCGTTATTTTGATAGATATATTTTTAGTTTATGATCATTTTTATTCTTAAAGATCATCCACTAATTTACTAATGAAAGCTATAACAACCTGGCAGGGAAACCCACCCTCTACAACACAACCGTATTGTTTAAATAGATTTGTCTCGAAGAACCGCCAACCTGTATTTGATAAGCTCCTTTCTCGGTATTCCAGTCATTTTTATTTTCATCAAAATATTGAAACGCTTCTTTATTCAATTGAATGGAAACGGCTTTCGTTTCACCCGGATTTAGGAATACTTTTTGAAAACCTTTCAATTCTTTATCAGCCCTGGAGATAGCAGATTTTTCTTTGTGTACATAAACTTGCGCTACTTCGCCCCCCGCTACTTTTCCGGTATTGGTAATGGTAAATGTAGCCGTAACAACTCCATTGGCAGCTTTCGAACATTTTAAATTTTTATAAGCAAAACTGGTGTACGACAAACCAAAACCAAATTCAAATTGTGGTGCTATTTTATACGTATCATAATAACGGTAGCCTACAAAAATATCATCCCTATAAACTGCCACTCCGTTCTTACCCGGAAAATCACCCAACTTATGG
>JBBQKO010000255.1:0-6223 GCA_038327005.1 Chitinophagales bacterium
ATCTGTTACCAACACAATTATGAGTGGAACATTAAATAGTAACCCGATATTTGTAAATGCAGCAGATGCAGATGGTGCCGATAATATTTTTTTAACGGCAGACGATGGGTTACGTTTACAATGTACTTCGCCTGCTATTGGCGCAGGTAATGGATCCACACCGACAAACGATATACTTGGTTTAACACGAACAACAGTGATCGACATTGGGGCTTACGAAGGTGAACATAGTAATACAGCTTTTAACAGCCTAACAACTACCAATGCAACAATATATCTGGCGCAAAATACCAGCGGTATTACAAACTACTCCAATTGCAATAGTCAGGTAGCTGCTGTTCAATCAGGTGGAAGCTATACGGTTAGCGGCTCAGTAACAGCCAGGGTATGGATACAAAATATACAACCGCTACAATATGTAAAACGGCATTATGAAATAATGCCGGCAAATAATGCAGGTACGGCTACTGGCCGGGTAACATTGTATTTTACTCAAGCGGAGTTTACTGCATATAATGCACAAAGTCCTGCACCAACGTTGTTACTGCCAATCTCACAGGGAGATGCCATTGGTAAAGCAAATCTTCAAATAGAAAAAAGGGGTGGTATCAGTGCTGATGGTAGTGGATTACCAAACTCCTATACCGGGGGGGTAACCCCTATCAATCCGTTAGATGCCGATATTGTATGGAATAACACAGCGAGCCGTTGGGAGATAACTTTTGATGCAACAGGCTTTAGCGGCTTTTTTGTAAAAACATCTTTATCTCCGCTACCGCTTTATTGGCTTGCAGTAAGTGGTAACGTAAATACACAAAAGAAAGCAGTTATCAACTGGCAGGTTCAGGAAAATAATGTGGCCCGGTATGAAATTGAAAAAAGTAATGATGGAAGAAATTTTGTACCAGTTGCTATATTAAATAGTAAAGGAAATGGCACTAACATGTATAGACATACACACCAAATAGCACTTGACGGTATTTCTTTCTTCCGGATTAAACAAACAGATATTGATGGAAAGTTTACTTATTCAACAATTGTTAAACTATCCAATCATTTAAATACGCTGGTATCAGTTTTTCCTAATCCGGCAAAAGATGTTGTTACAATAAGCGTTGGCGGAGATTTAATTAATACAGAAGCTTTGCTCATGGATATGAGTGGAAAAATATTGGAATCGTTTACCATCCAGCAATCGTCTTTTACCATTAACATAACGCGTTATTCAAACGCATTATACTTGTTGAAATTTGAAAATGGCAGTAAAGTTAAAATTGTAAAACAATAGTTTAAACTGCATTCGATAAACATTGGATATCATTTAAATCTGTTTGAGTTTTGTAAAATATAATCAATACAACCTCTATATATACTGATAGAAAAAATAACTATTGCTTTTATTATAACAGGTATCCAGCATACAAGAATGAAATGAAATTTGGTATTTAAAAAATGCAAAAAGATGAAAAAGATAAACATCTTATTAGTGCTGCTTATCGCTCTTATAGCAGGTTGCACCAAAGAAAAGCGTTCTTTCGAAAGTGATAAAGACATCAAAGGGGCATGGATATTAAAGGGAAGTAGTGGCGTTGGGCCTGGAAGTAAGTTGGAGTTTTCTGTAAAGGATGGTACAAATACATTAAGCTTCGATTGTTCAGGTTCTCCCGGCCCTGGTTGGCCATTAAAAGCGGAAACGCCTTATCAATTTGAAAACAGCAAATTGTCCTACATTGATTATGAGCGCCCAGCAAATGGGTACTTTCAGGTAACAAGTTTTAAATGGGTAGTTCAGGACAAAGAATTTAGTGTAAAGTTTCATCAGGTTTTACTTTATGTGAATTCAGATTATATTGTTAATTACATAAAACAATAACCGTGAGAATTTAAAGCTGATTGTGTACTCTAAAAAATGGGGATTCAAATTTCCCGGCCTTTCAAAAACAATAAGTACAACAGGTCTTGCGGTGCGTTATTACATGGCAACCTTTCACATAAAATTGTTCGTGAATCTAATGACGCCATAGATCTACAGAATCCTATTATTCATATACTCTGAAGGGGGCAATCATCCAATTCTTTATAAAAAACTATGTACACAGATACAAGAAATATTAGCAAACGAATTATTTATTTATATCAGGCTTTGGTAATATTGTTGGCATTTTTTTTTGCCTTAAGTGGTTATTGGGAGATTTCTAAAAATGAGTTGACCTACCCTAGAACTTTAAGTATGGGCTATCCGCCTTATTTTATTTTATCACTGGGTGTTGCAAAAATATTAGGCGCAATTGTATTGCTGATACCTAACCTAAAGCAGCTTAAGGAGTGGGCTTTTGCTGGTTTCACATTCGATGTGATTTTTGCTTTTATATCCAGTCTTTATATAAATAGTTATGCTGATTGGTTAAAAGCCGTCATTGCTTTTTGTCTGGTACTATTAACTTATTCTTTGTTTCGTATAATAAACCAAAAAGTATAGTCATTTCTTCGAAATCTAATTCCCATAAAAAAAACTAAAAAATAATATATTAGATGTGAAAAATAAAATCGTGATTATCTTTTTACTTTCTCACACATTTTTAAAAAATAGAGGGCAGGATGAAAAAAATGAAGAATGGTAATATAATACTACTGACAGCGCCAGGATTTTTGTAAAGGAAATAGTTTCTATCAAAAAGGACACTGTAATTGTTGTGTATGGCTGATTTGGGAAAAATTCCCTGTATCTATCGCCCTTTCACATCAATTAAAAAATACTTGAAAAAATTATATGCAAAAGATACTAATGTACAGCGTGATTTTACTGCTGTTGCCGATTGTTTTTTTCGGGCAGAAGAAAAACAAGATTGAATTGGCACCACTCTATAAGATGGGTGAGTTAAAAGCAGTAAACAGAGATTTAAAAATCGCTTCACAAGATGGTGTAGATTATATCCAGGTTTCCGAAAATAAGCAGGAGGGCATCGTTTGGCTGCCGTTGAAGGATTTTGAAAGTGGCACGATTGAAATTGAAATGAGAGGGAAAGACGTTTTGCAACGAAGTTTTATTGGTGTAGTATTTCATGGTTTAAATGACAGTACTTATGATGCCGTCTACTGCCGTCCTTTCAACTTCTTTACTAAAGACGCTGTTCGCCGGATTCATGCCATTCAATATATTTCACATCCTGATTTTACCTGGAAAAAATTGAGAGATGAAAGGAATGCAATTTTTGAGAAAGAGATAATTAACCCTCCAGACCCTAATGACTGGTTCACTATGAAATTAGTCATTGATAAAACTACTGTTAAAGCATTCATCAATCATTCTGAAAAGCCGTCATTGATAGTCGAAAAACTAAATAACCGGTCAACAGGACAAATGGGATTATTTACAGGCGACGGAGGTGGAGGAGATTTTAAAACAATTAAAATAAATGCTATTAATTAAAAAGTAGCGGTGATTTTAATCACCATCATGGAATAATATGCAGACCATCATGCGGATAATCATCTTGACAATAGTATCTTTTTTTTCTTACCAATATTTTAGGACAAGCAGAAAATGCCAACCCTAAAATCTCACATTTAACAGGAGAATTTTTTATTTATTCAACTTACAATACCTACCAGAAAAATCAGGTGCCGGCAAACAGAATGTATCTTGTTACAAACATTGGTATTGTAATGTTTGACACACCCCCGGGATACAACGCAATTTCAACCACTGCTTGACAGTATAAAATTAAACATATGCATCTACGCTGAAGAAAGTCCAGAAAAAATGCTGCAAACGAAGCTTTATTTTCATAGCACACAGCGATTGGAAAAATATACATTCATTGAAGCATTCGTTAAAGATGGCAAAAGAACTTAAAAAGAAAAATGACCGCTAGATATAAATCATAATAGCTTCATCACCTTAAAGAACAACCTTAAATTGAAATGCAAAAATTAAAAAAAATAGTAAAGTGGAGTCTGATTATCGGTCTATCCTATTTCGTTATCACCACCATATATTTTGGATACGATGATACGGATGGCGAAAAAGGAATCCATAAATTTTACTGGTCTGGTCTAAATGGTCTATGGAAAAAAAATAAGGATTTTGGTTTTAAAAAAAATGAGCCTGTAACAACTTATCTTGATGGTATTGATGGACCATATATTTACGGGGATACCGTTTTCGCTGTTGATGAAAATAATAAATTTCAAACTTACAAACTAAGTGATGATAAAAACATTGCCGTTAAAACTTCCTGTGATCAATTACCAAATTTCAATATTGCTTTAAGAGACGCTATTGTAAGTGAGCCTCAGCAATATGAAATGCCGGACAAATTAATTGCCATATCAGACATCGAAGGTAATTTTTCGGGACTGTATAGTTTTTTAGTATCAAATAAAGTGATTGACAAAAATGCCAATTGGATATTTGGAAATGGACATTTAGTGTTAAATGGCGATTTCGTTGATAGAGGAAACCAGGTGACTCAGGTTTTATGGTTAATTTATCATTTAGAAAACCAGGCTTCAAAACAGGGCGGTAAGGTTCATTATATTTTAGGTAACCACGAAATAATGAATATTTATGGTGATGCATCTTATAGTGACGATAAGTATAAAGAGGTAGCCAAGAGGATCAGTAAGCAGAATGATTGGGATAAGGCATTTAGAAAATTATTTGCAGAAGAATCAGTACTAGGCGAGTGGTTGCGCAGCAAAAATGTTGTCGAAAAAATTGGAAGTAACATTTTTGTACATGGTGGGTTGAATACTTATCATTTAAATGAGAAATATACCATAACAGAATTGAATTCGATTTCAAAAAGTTATTACGGTATTTACCCCACGGAACAAAGTGTGAAGAACCAAAGAGACAGAGTTTTGATAAGTAGTATAAATAGCCCTTTTTGGGATCGAAGACTAAATTTTGAATGGAAGTATAAAATCATGTTCAAACTAAACGGAGTAGAGGCAAAAGCAACTACACAAAGCGAACTAGAGAGTATTTTAAAGTTTTACAATGCATCAAGAGTCATTATCGGGCATTCAGTAGTTGATGACATTTCAACCGGGTATAATAACAAAGTGATTCTGATTGATTTAAAACATGGGCATACAATAAATTCAGGAAAAACAAAGGGGCTATTAATTGACAACAATGCTTTTTACAAAGTGGATGACCTCAATTCAAAAACGAAGTTATTTGATTAACAGGTTGAAATTTCTATCCTAAAGTAATAAATAAATTTGCTTCACTAAAAATAGTGAACGCTCAACTGTAACCTGTAAGTGAGTGATAACTTCCGGCCTTTAAATAAACCACTTTTACAAAAGCGTCACAGATAATCGTATTAATTCCTTTTTGTTATAAGTGAAGACAAGTTGTAAGGTTACAACCAAAAAGTAGATTACCGCCTTTCGTTAAATGCAGGAGTTGCCAATAAGTAAGTTTTTTTGGATAAGAAAAAACAAAAGAAGTTTAATACTCAATCAAGCAGTTCATGGTATTATGATTCGTTTTAAATTAAACTGCAGTTTAGTAAATGAATTAAGCGAAAGAAAAAATTATTTATGAAAGCAAAAATGTTATTCCTGATATTGTTAGTCGCTGCTACAACAATATTTCAATCCTGTAATAAGAAAAGTCCGGATGCTTCTAAAGGCCTGCTTAAAGTCCCTACCATGGAAGCGGTATTAGATGGGAGTGACCAGAATCTTATAAACCTCCTTAATAAAGTGCGGGGGAGCGTGGGAAGAAGAGGTCCCGGATCAAAGACAATATGGAGTAGAAAAAATGATTATGGATTAGGTCTTTACATTAGTGCCAATCATGTTTACGGTGTATCGGGATGGACATCCCGGAATGCACAGGTTTTCGATTTATCTACAGAGAATCTTGGTATTTTCGAAACCTCACAAATTACACCTACGAACGGAAAAATTGCATTAGGCAATACATTGATAGGTGATTTTCCTTTACTGCATTTTGATATTTCTTTAACTGCTACAAACACTACCATATTACCTGGAGAGGATTTTTATTTAGGTATAATCGACAATCAACGAATAGAGCAAGGGCCATTTCCTAAATACCCTGAAACAGTACAAAAAAATACCCCACTGGAAATGTACGATCCTGGAAATCGCACAAAGGCAAATCGAACGTGGAATAATCCTATTGATGGTGAAAAAGCCATTGCTGTAGGATACCCACAGGATAGAGCCAACTACCCCAATG
>JBBQKO010000256.1:0-6146 GCA_038327005.1 Chitinophagales bacterium
CTGGTTACGCAATTGAATAAGAATAAATATAACTAAGCATTGCCATAAATAACAAAGTTTACATCTTTTTTAAAAGATGTAAACTTTGTTATTTATCCAAAACCTTTTTGAAAAACATCCGCTTGATTAAAAGCCATTCAAGATGTCAAGATTGGTCAATATATTTTACCTATCACATAATTAAAGTTCAAGATAGGTTTGCCGTACAAGGGAGTGACACAACGATGCTGCCACAAAGAACTCCAGCCAGTACCCAAAGAGAACGGGAAAGGCAAAAGTTAATTCACTCAACCCGCTTCTTAATCAATATTCGGCTGTGGTGTGTACCTCAAATATGGCTTTATTTCTTCCACTCCTTTTGGAAATTTCTTAATCGCATCTTCGGTTGAAATGGTTGGCACTACAATTACATTTTCACCGGCTGTCCAGTTTGCTGGAGTTGCTACACTGTATTTAGCTGTTAGTTTCAGTGAATATATCACCCGCAATACTTCTACAAAATTTCTTCCGGTTGAAGCGGGGTAAGTGATGATTAGCTTTACTGTTTTATCCGGAGCGATAATCACGAGAGAACGAACTGTCATGGTTGCAGATGCATTGGGGTGCAGGAAATCAAACAGGTTGGAAACCTTGCGGTCGTCATCTGCAATGATGGGAAATTCTACTGAACAATGTTGTGTTTCATTGATATCATTGATCCAGCTAAGGTGCTTATCTACCGGATCTACACTCAGTGCCAAAACTTTTACGTTTCTTTTTTCAAACTCATCTTTCAATGCAGCCGTTTTACCCAATTCGGTTGTACAAACCGGAGTATAATCTGCGGGATGCGAAAATAAGATGCCCCAGGAATCTCCCAGGTATTGGTAAAAATCTATTTCACCCAGAGATGATTGTGCGGTAAAGTTGGGAGCGATGTCCCCTAAATGTAGGCTCATATATTTTAATTTTATTTTGCAAATATAGTAGTCTATTGATTAAGTAGACTTAAATTTGTAGAATAATTTTTAATTTTTAATTACCTTTCTCGCATGTTATCGAAAAAAACACAATATGCACTTAAAGCGTTGGGATACCTGGCTGGAAAATTCGGAGAGGGGCCTGTACTTATTTCTGAAATATCTTCCGTTAAAAAAATCCCGATCAAATTCCTGGAAACAATCTTACTGGAGCTGAAACAAAATAATATCTTAGAAAGTAAGAAAGGCAAAGGGGGTGGGTATTATTTGATTGAAAATCCTAAAAAAACTACCCTTGCCCAGGCGATCCGGCTGGTGGGTGGTCCAATTGCGTTGCTCCCCTGTGTGAGTATCAATTTTTACGAAAAGTGTGAGGATTGCGATGAAGCTACCTGCGGCTTAAATAAAGCCATGAGAATAACGAGAGATGCCACATTGAAGATATTGGAGAAAAAGACGCTGGCAGAGCTGATAGACGGGAATTAATGAGTGGATGAGGAATGAGTGATGAGTGGATGAGAGGATGTATGGAAAGATAATGAGTAATGAAAAATGAATAATGAGTAATGAACAATGAGTGGATGAGAGGATAAATGGAAGAGTAATGAGCAAGGAATAATTGAGTAATGAATAATTGAGTAATGAGAGGATGAATGGATGAGTAATGATGAATTATCAGTGATCAATTTCCAATAATGAGTGATGTATGTGAATGGAGTGACCGATAGTATGAGAGAATGATGGATAGAATTGTTTACGTGTTTTTTTATCAGCAATCTTCACTGATATAAGATCTGCAATTCCACCTAAAAATGAATTTAAGTTTTCCCTTTGGGAGATGACGGACCGCCGGAAGCCCTTCTCAGTTTCATTTTGCCAAATCTGTTCTTTACGTCATCTATGGCTTTGTACAAATCGCTTTTTCGGGCGGTGTCATTGAATAGATTGGTCTGTATCGCTTCATTGGTTAGTTCACTTAAGCGCACTCCTAGTAAACGGATGGGCATCCCCTTCCGGTATAATTTATGAAATAAGTCTTTGGCTACGGGGATAATCTCGTCGTCGGCACAGGTGAAGGGTACCGTTGTTTGGCGGCTGGTAGTTTCAAAATCCGGATACCTGATCTTTATGGCAATACAGCCGGCCACTTTTCCATCCTGTCTTAATTCAAAAGCAATTTTTTCTGACAGCCTTACCACTTCACCCATCAGAAAATGCATATCTGTTTGATTTTCGTTAAAGGTATTTTCAGATGAAATGGATTTGGCTTCATGGTATTGCGTTACTTCGCCGTTGTGAATCCCAAAACTTTTATTCCATAAATCGCTGCCCCATTTACCCAACCGTTCTTCCAGCTCTGCATTGGTTTTAAGATTGATGTCGTTGATGGTGTAAATGCCCATCGCTTTCAGTACTTCCCAGGTATGATCGCCTACACCAGGAATTTTATTGACCGGCATCGGCGCCAAAAATTCCCTTTCTTTTCCGGGTGGCACTTGTAGGTAACCATTGGGCTTTGCCTCATCCGTGGCAATTTTGGCAATCATCTTATTGCTACCCATCCCAAACGAAATTGGCAGATGTGTTTCATCAATAATTTGCTGGCGCAGATCAATCGTCCATTGCAGCGGTTTAAAAAACTTATCCATCCCGGTAAGGTCAAGGTAAAACTCATCAATGGATGCTTTCTCAAACAGTGGCGCTTTGGATGCAATGATCTGCGTAACCCAACGGGAATATTTGCTGTATTCGCTTCGGGTGCCTTTTAGTACAATTGCCTGCGGACAAAGTTGCAACGCCTTTTTAGATGGCATGCCGGAATGTATGCCAAACTTACGTGCCTCATAACTACAGGCCGCTACCACGCCCCTTTCGCTGC
The DNA here is from genome assembly GCA_038327005.1 of Chitinophagales bacterium. GTDB lineage: Bacteria > Bacteroidota > Bacteroidia > Chitinophagales > Chitinophagaceae > Ferruginibacter. Next base: position 2,839 of record JBBQKO010000256.1, read on the forward strand.
CGCCCACAAAAACAGGTTTGCCTTTTAAGGAAGGGTCATTCAATACTTCTACCGATACAAAAAATGAATCGAGATCGAAGTGTGCGATGATGCGTTGAGGCTGAGTGGACATGTGGCAAATTTACAAAAATAGAACGGCAGTATACACGCTTAGAAAGTAGTTGTAAAATACAACCTGGCTAAAGTGCATTTATTCAAATATTATTACAATCTTTATATAACAATAAAGATTACAAACTGCTTCCCCTGTACCACCATTAACAAAATAAAAATTTTACAGCAATGCGCTATTTAAACGGATAACAAACTCCTGATGCCTACAGCATTGAGGATTTACAATATTTTTTGTTGGATTAGTTCCCTGAAAGAAAAGCCAACGGAACTACATTGGTATGCGCATGCCGGTGGTTGGCAGCCAAAGCCTGTGATACTAAAAGTTCAGACAAAAACAATTTTAATAACTTTTAAATTTAAAAAACATGCAAACAACAAAAATGAGCCTTGCAAATATACAAGGCAAACTCAGCAGGACTGAGATGAAGAATATAATGGCCGGAGTGGAAACGGTTGGGGGAGAAAACGGAATGCATTGTACTTGCAAAAATGGTTCAATTGCTGGTATGGTAAGTTGCGATACCTGCGAAAGCTACTGTAGTACCGATAATGCCTTCGGAGGAAAGGATACAAGCAGTTAGATTGCTTAATTAAATGATGGTGTCGCTTTTGTTTTTGAGACACCATCATTTTACTACTATTTGCGTAAGCTTTAGTAAATAACTACAAACTAAATCACTTCATACATTAATATTTAGCAATGAAAAAAATTCTTTTATTTCTCTTTATAATTACCCCGTTAATAGCACTTACTCAAAAAAAAACAAACACCAGAAAAAAAGGAGAGTTAGTCATTAATGGATCAATTCGCCATTTTAAAGAACCTCTCAAATATATTTACATGATATGCCTGGATGGCAGTAAAGATGGGTTTGATAGTGCGAAAGTAACAAACAATAAATACAGTTTTAAGGTCCAAACAGGAGTAACCACTCTGATAACTTTGTATGCTAAAAGCTCCGACAGTCCTGACAGGTATAAAAAAGGGTTCATGCTTACACTTATAGCTGAACCAGCTACAGTTTTGATTTCTTCTTCAGATTCGTTTTCCAATGCAAAAATTTCCGGTTCCCGGGCATACATTGAATATAAACTGTTGGAGGAAAGAGCCGAACCATACAGGCTACAATTACAACCAATTTTTAGGGTTCGTTCAGAATATGAAGCTAATGCAGATACACAAGGGATGACACAATCTGAAATTGAAATTGATTCAATTAAAAAAGAGATGAATGCAAATGTGTACTATAAATATTTGCAGGCAAAGCCATCCTCAATTGTAAAAAACTATGTACTTAATAAATATACATCATTATTAAACAATCCATCCGATGAAGATGTAAAAAAAATAGCAGACAAGTATAGCCAGCTATCGAAGAATGATCAGGATGGTTATTTTGGTAGATACATCAAAAAGAAAATTGACTCTTATAAAGTTAGTGTAGGTATGATGGCTCCTGAAATTGTACAGAATGATTTGTTGGGAAATCCGTTTTCACTTATTTCATTGAAAGGTAAATATGTGTTACTTGATTTTTGGGCAAGTTGGTGTGGGCCATGCAGGCAAGATTTCCCACAGATAAAAGAACTTTACCGTGAGTACAAAAAATATGGTTTTGAGATTATCAGTATTTCGAAAGACAGTGATACATCAGCATATCTGAAAGCCATCGAACAGCATGGAATTAATATCTGGACAAATTCATTAATCAACGAAAAGATTACGAAGTCCTATTTTGTTAGTACAATACCCCTGAAAATATTAATCAATCCCAAAGGTGTTATAATTGGCATTTGGCGGGAAGGAGGGAAAAACAATTTTAATTCTTTGAAAAAAATGCTTGCGGATAACATTCAAAACTAATAAATGTTTATGATGTAAGTGAATAGAAAAAAGCCATTTTTTATGCGCATGCCGGTGGTTGGGCAGCCAAAGCCTGTGTTGCTAAAAAATAAAGGCGCAAACAATTTTTATCAATCTTTAAATTTAAAGAAAATGCAAACAACAAAAATGAACCTTGCAAATATACAAGGCAAACTCAGCAGGGAAGATATGAAAAAGGTAATGGCTGGGAAAGACGAAGCGGTCGGAACATGTCCAACATTTTGTTGGAATTACGGTACAAGTGCATTAGGCACCTGCACACAAGCTTCATTTGGATGTACCTGTTCCGTTGGAGGAATGTGCTCATAGAAAACACATATTAAGGATACTATTCCCGGATTATTAAAAGGGAATGGTATTCCTATTTTTAAACTCTACTGGCTTTTTTTTTAAAATTTAGCGCAGCACACAAAGCTGGGATAGAACCACTTTAAACAAAAAATATTATATGAACATCATTACTGCATTTTTATCGTTGCTATTTACAATTTCATGTTGTTTTGGGCAGAATAAAGGCAACATTACATCAGGAGAAATAAAGCCCAAGGTGGATATGGCAGTTACTTACTCCTACATACCACCGGGTCGCTTATCGACACCTGACAAAGTGGAGTTCTGGGTAGTTTACCAAACAGGAAAACAAACCTTTTTAAAGAAATTCCCAGTTGTTAAAGTAAACAATTGTTTTACGTTTTCGTTTACCGCTCCCGATTCAACTGCAGTGTTACTATTTAGTGTAGCAGACGGTAATAATCAGATATTGGATAACAATAATGAGGAGGGCTACATTTCATATTTACATGATAAAAAAGGAAAACGATATACATTCGAAAACATCTCTTTGGCCGGAATACTTAATGGTTACGCTCAGTTTTTTCTTAAAATAAAAAAAATGCCCGCTGCCTCACTTCTCAAAATGTATGAAGATGCTTATAAGAGGCATCCAGAACTTAAGGAAAGAGACAGTTATTTAAATTACCTGACAATTTTGTACAAAGAAAAGAACGACACAGTAAAGTTGCAACTGCTCGCTTATGCTAACAAAATGACACTAACCCAAAAGGATGAATCAAAATGGGTAAATGCTAAAGTTATCTATCAATTACTTAAAATGGATTCGGAAATACAAGCAATTGAGAAAAAGGCAATTGAGACTTATCCCAACGGAATAATGGCAAAAGATATTTTTTGGTCTAAATTTAATTCAAGCGAAGCCATGACAGAAAAATCTGTATTAGCTTCAATGGTTGAATACACTAAACGTTTTAAAGACACCTCTACTGTAACAAGAGATTTCTTTTATACAAAT
>JBBQKO010000257.1:0-6141 GCA_038327005.1 Chitinophagales bacterium
TGTATGACGCCCAACTGACCAAAGCTTGTTATGAAAAATTAATAAACACGTAATGTATGTGTGAAAGTCAAGATCCATTCAGTGTTCATCATTTCCTTTTTCCATTTAGGTGGGATGTTTTACCTAACCGATTTAGTGAGACGGATGTAAAAGAAAATCTTGATTTTGATAGAAGGACTTGTATGGAAACCTTCAATAAAATGTTATGCGATGAACCCGATTGTCTTTGGGTACATAGGCAATACAGGAAAGAAAACGACGGTGAATTTGATACAAATAGCTATAACGAGTTCACATATTTCCACGAATTTGTAAGAAACGCTATTTATGACTATGAAACAACTTACAGTAAATCAATAATGCGTTATTATGAGTTTAAGGTGGACAAATCCCTGGACAATTCTTACAAAATAAATTGGAAGGAAAGAGAACGAAAAAAAGGCAATTTAACAGATCAAATTTATGCGGGTGAATATTCACTTCAGTTAAATGGAATTTCCTTGCATGTTTTTAATACTGGTATCGGCCTGCTAACCTTCAATTTAACGAATAACACCAAGAGTGACCCGAACGATATTAAAAAAATCAATGAATTTGGAAGAAGAATTTATCCTCAATTTGTGGGATGCGATGGCGTTTTGAATACCAAAGATGCATTTCTGGCGGATAAAATAATTTTACAGATTGGTGGTCAGCCAGAAATTGAAGAAGATTTTTCAGGTTATTTAACCCAAATTTCTGTCCAGAAACCCTTTCAACCCCCAGCTTATATTGAAAGGCTATTTCCCAAAAGCTTTTGTTTTGAAATAGGCACTACTCTTAAAAGTGAAAAAATACTGATCAGCCGGGTAATGGATGACCGCATGTTTTTTATCAGTTGGATCGGCAACAGGCGTTTGTCCAATTTGCTGTCCACTGAGACGTACAAGACTTATGATTGGTGGTATAGTTATATGTTTGGCGATAAAGGATGGAAAAGCATTGCAAATGATGAAATGCAAATTGACCATGTAAAAAGACATACCTATGGCCGATGGTTAAATTATGGGACTTTATTTGGCATAACCAGAGATTCGTTTGTAAGCGTGTCTGATACCCCGGAGAATTTGGTAAAAAATGGAGCTCCCCGTCTGAATGATCATATGAATACAATGTATTATCAAATGGTCGTTTTGTGTCTTGCCCAACGTGCATCAATTCTTAAATTTTCAGCAGAGGTGGCTAATCTGGCAGAAATAAAAATTAAAGGAAATAGAGATCTGCTTGAAAGGCTAAAAGCGCTCCACCGAAATTATTTGGAGTTTACCAACAAAATATATTTCCGGGAAGTTACTTCTCAAATCCAGGGCATTGAATTATATGAGCAAATGCAAAAGATAATGAACATCCCAAATGATGTGGCAGATTTAGATAAAGAAATTGGTGCGTTGTTTAGTTACGTAAGATTGGAAGAGGAGGAAAAGCAAAGTAAAGCGGCTAATTCACTTCAATTAATAGGATTTCCCTTATTAACCATGTCGGTTATTTCTGGGATTCTTGGTACCAATATATGGAAGCCGGAAAATTTTCAATTAAATGAACCTTGGCGAAAGAATTTTATGTCAGAAGCTTTCTTGTGGTGGGTTATTTTATGCATTATTGTTCCGGGACTAATATCATACTTAGCTATCTATATTTATCAAAGGCGTTCAAATAAACGAATATAAGGTATGTTCACATTCTCCATCATGCTCAAGCAGCACACCCCCATCATCCACTTTCAGCACCCGCAGGCAGGGGCAACTTTGCGGGCTACAGAAGTAAAACCAAAGCTGGACAGGTTTATAATTGAGCAGGTGACAAATCTAAAAGGGTATGAAGCTGTTAAGGCCTTTGGCATCTCCACCAAAAGGAAAATCAAGACTGAATCCGGAACGGCAGACAATCCAAATTTAAACGAACAATGGTTAAGTTGGCTTGTCGGAAAAGGAAAGGCTGAGCATATTGCGTTAGATTATAGAATAAGAATTGAACCTATCGGCGATCCATCTAATTTTATTTTTTCAAGCAATCCCGTCTCTGATAAAATGGACGGAAATCGGAATCAGAAAGCACGAGCTAAAGGCGCAGCTTATATTAATCGTACTCAATATTTTGCGGATAACCAATATATAGATGAAGCGATAGGCGAATGGGATAATATACGACAGGGTATTTTCTATGATGCAGTGCAGGTTACAATACAATGCTTATTTCCATCTCTAACTCGTATTATAGAACCTTTATTCAAGGATTTTTTTTGTTTACAGAATTTTGGCACTCGTCAATCAAAGGGTTTTGGTTGCTTCTTACCTAATGATTACAACGACATGCAGGTAAAAAATGCTTTACTTAAAAGTGCGCATATAACAGGGGTTTTTAGAAAAGAAGTTCGTGCAACATTTAAAGACAAGCTTCAAATTATTGGTAAAGATTATAGCCATCTGAAAATGGGAAGAAGTAGTAAAGTTTTGCCTGAAAAGCAATACGATAAATCCAAACTTTGGAAATATTTATGTGCGAATGATCAAATTAGTTGGGAAAAGCGAAAAATAAAATTGCATCTACTTCTCAATGATCAAGACCTTTTTCAAAGATTAATGTATGAATCAATTCCTCCAAAGCCGCTTAGTCCATTGGAAGACGATAACGAGGAGGATTATGATTCGCAATTGAGACATAAATATATTCGGGCTCTACTTGGCTTGGCAGAACAATTTGAATTTTTATTATCAGAAGGCAAGAATGAGCGGCTTCAAGTTAAAGTCAAGGATTTATTAAGTTTTGATAACCGGGATGAATATAATGGGTTAGCTATCGACCGTTTTAGATCGCCTATAAGATTTGTTATCACCGATGAAAGCATTTACCTGGTAACCTATAAAATTCCGTTAGAACTTGTAAAATATAAAGACCCTGAAACGGAAGAATTAACATTTAGGAAGTTTATGTTCACAATTCCTTTAATGGCTGCTTCAAACTCATTTAGCTTGACTGTTCCAGATAATTTTGATTTGCCAGAATTTATTTCACTACACGCTAATTATGGTTCAAACCTCAAAACAATATCTTGATGATTAAGACTCAACGATATCTTGCCCTTACCATAGGCCCAATTCTCCCCACCATGGAACTAGCAAAAAGCACCCGCGCAATGTGGACGGCTAGTTATCTTTTCAGTTATATAATGCGACAGATTCTTTGGCAATTTAGAGAGCATCAGTTTCTTGTGCCGAATGTGGATGAAGACGGTAGCGAGTTTACCGCCGGTAATCATGCAGGCTTATTTCCGGACCGCTTTATTTGCCTACATAACGGAAGTGATGACGACTTCAAAAATCTAAATGACACTATCAATACAACGGTAAATCAGGTTGCGGACTTGATTGGTGAGGATTTGGGAAATGAGGATTTACGGGAGTATTTTCAAAACTACCTACGTTGTTATTCTATGGAGATTGAACTGGACTCCAATATTAATCCCATAACAGAAATCTATCAATACCTGGATACCCTTGAACTACAGCCACTTTTCAATAACTCAGAGCCCAAATCTTACGTTAGCAAATTTCTTGAGGAGCCCTTTAAGAACGGCCAGCGGAATTTTCTGGTCACTCAAGCCTATGAGGATTTCATTAAAAGGGATGGCAACGTACAGAAAGTACGTTTTAATTCTATTCCGGAAATCTCAACTGCTGAATTAAGTAAGCTGGTTTTTGAATCAGATGTAACACCTGATAAAAAACTATACTGGAAAATATTCCGAAATGAAAAAAATGACGATGCACTAATGTTTCAGGAGTTGGTAAAGCATAAAGTGAATGACAATAAAATTGAGCTGATGCGCTACCATAAGTATATTGCCGTTATTCACGCCGACGGAGATTACATGGGTAAAATCATCAGTGAGCTTTTTTTGGATAATAACAAAGAAATTAACGATCGCTTCAAACAATTTTCCAAAGCCTTATTCGCTTTTGCAAAAGCATCAGTAAAAGTGATTGAAGATTTTGGTGCGGTGCCGGTTTATGTGGGCGGCGATGATATTATGTGTTTTTCACCAGTGGTAAATTCCGGTAAAACCGTTTTTGATCTCTGCAATGAAATTGACAAAACCTTTTATACTTATATCCTTCAAAACGAGCAACTCAAACCTGTACTGAGCCAGGTGGATAAAGCACCTTCTTTATCTTTTGGCATTTCCATTAGCTATTACAAACATCCATTAGGAGAAGCGTTGGCAGAATCATACAGGCAGATGCGCTATGTAGCAAAAGAAAAGAGAAATTCAATTGCCTTCCGCCTGCAGAAGCATAGCCGCTCATACTATGAAGCTTCTTTTCTTAAACCTGGCTTTGACACTTCCGGAAATATCAAACGGGAAGGATTGTTCGGTAAGTATTTTTTGGATTTGCTGAGAAGCAGCATTTCTGACGACAGTTTCCTTAGCTCGCTTCAATACAGGCTTAATGACAACCAGGTTTTATTGGCTGCAATCATTGACGATGAGACCGCTATTCGTGAGTTTTTCAATCATAATTTCAACGAAAGGGTGCATGAAAATTCTCTGTTCGTCCAAAATGTTTGCGAGGGCTTGATTGAAGCACAAAAGGAGTATGGTGATCCTGGCAAGTCCATTGCTGCAATGCACGCCATCCTTCGCTTTATTCAATTCACCCATCAAAAGGCAACAGATGAATAATTTTAAAACTTTTTTAATTACCCTTACACCATTAGAACCTTATTTCTTCGGCGGCGAAAGAAGTTTTGGAGGAGAGGAAGTGAACTACTTTGCCAGGAGTAACCGGTATCCGCAGCAAACCGCCTTTTTAGGTGCGATACGTTATCTGTTGCTACAGCAAAATGGTTTGTTACAAGCGAACAACATTATTGACCGCACTAGGGCTGAATCTCTCATTGGTGCTACCAGCTTCCATATGGATGCAGTTTCATCTCAAAGTTTTGGCGTTATCACTTCTCTGTCTCCTGTATTATTAAAAAATACTGATGGCTGGTATCGCACAACTGAGCTTAGCCATAGTGCCTCTCTTAAAATTTCGTCAGGTAAGGTTCGCTTTTCTGCCGCCAACCAGAAAGGATATGCCGCCTGTTTAGAGGGATACGATGCAAAGAAAGGGTTACCCGATAAACTAAGTGCATTTCACGAAACAATCTGTGCTGAAGAAGTTTTTATAACTGCTCCTCAAATTGGTATTCAAAAAGCCCAGCGAAATGAAGGTAGCCGGGATGAAGGTTTTTATAAGCAGGAGTTTTTGATGCTGAAACAAGGCTTCTCTTTTGCTGCCTATATTACTTTAAAGGAAAACGATTTATTTGTTTTTGAAAATCCAAAGGACCAGCAAAGGAAAATTGCTTTCAACCCAGGCATTATGGTGATGGGAGGCGAGCGTACCCCTTTCTTCATGAAAATAAAGGAACAAAACAACTATGATCTTTCAACTCATTTTACCTCCAAAGCCAGTGTAGATTTTCCTAAGTTAATATTAATTTCTGAAGCTATTGTGTCAGATGGATTTTTTGATTCTTGTCTCTTTGCTGTGTCCAATACAACTAATTTTCGCCAACTGAAGACTTCTTTAAAAAGCACTACTAAATATACAAGCCGAAACAGCCGGGATGCTGATATTGAAAAGCCTCAAAGAAGTGAAAAATTCAATCTGGTATCTCGTGGGTCAGTATTTTATTTTCAAAATAACGAAGCAATGGAGGAGGCGTCAAAGCAGCTTCTAAAACATGCAGGCGGTAATCCATACAATATCGGCTACAATCATTTCTTAAAATATCAATCTCAGTTATGAGCCACTACCAAACAGATCTTTATTTAATCACCTGCCTTACTAATCTGCATGCAGGCAGCGGCGATGAAAATTATGGCATTGTAGATAAAACAGTTCAGCGTGACCCGGCTTCCAGTATGCCAGTGATACACGCTTCAAGTTTAAAGGGGGCAATGCGCGAATTTATAGAAGGCTTGCATCCGCCCGACCAAAGTAATGGTAATTGGATTACTGATCCACTTGTCAAACACATTTTCGGTACACATCCCAAGGAGAAGAACCCGGGTACACAAAATGCCAGCGAGCAGGGACACTACAGATTTTT
>JBBQKO010000258.1:0-6050 GCA_038327005.1 Chitinophagales bacterium
TGGGTTGGCAAAGGATCCCGACTTTGCAAAAAATAATTGGATCTATATTTATTACAGTCCTAAGGATACTTCGGTAAATCGTTTATCAAGATTTACATTTAAAAATGATACACTTGATAAGGCTACAGAAAAGGTAATCCTTGACGTGAAATCCGACCGGGAAATTTGTTGCCATACAGGTGGTTCGATTGCATTTGGACCAGATAAATTAATGTATTTTTCTGCAGGTGATAATTCAACTCCATTTGATGAAGGTGGTGCTAAATATGTTAATAGCGGGTTCGGACCACTGAATGATTTTTCGCCTCGTCCGCAATATGATGCAAGACGATCTTCCGGTAATACCAATGACCTGCGGGGTAAAATTATGCGTATCAAAATCAATGAGGATGGCAGCTACGAAATACCGGAAGGCAACTTGTTTGCAAAGGGTACGCCCAAAACAAGACCTGAAATTTATGTAATGGGCAATCGCAATCCCTATCGTATTTCTGTTGATCAAAAGAACAGTTATTTGTATTGGGGCGAAGTAGGTCCGGATGCCGGCAACGATAGTTTGGCTACCCGTGGCCCACGTGGATACGATGAAGTAAACCAGGCACGCAAAGCCGGCTACTTTGGATGGCCATTATTTGTGGGCAATAATTATGCGTACCGTCAATTTGATTATGGTACCGGTAAAAGTGGACTTGCATTTGATCCGCTGAAGCCCATCAACAATTCAAAACACAATACCGGCTTAACGGAATTGCCACCGGCGCAGCCTGCGTTTATCTGGTATCCGTATGGAGCGTCGCCCGATTTCCCACAGGTAGGAACCGGCGGCAGAAATGCGATGGCCGGGCCGGTTTACTACACCGATCTGTTTCCAAAAGAAACCCGACTGCCGGATTATTACAACAATAAATTAATTATTTACGATTGGATTCGTGGCTGGATAAAAGCTGTTACCATGCTGCCCAATGGCGACTTTGATAAGATGGAACCTTTCTTTCCTTCGCTGAAAGTAAACTCCTTAATTGATATGGAAGTTGGCCCCGATGGCAAGTTGTATTTGTTGGAATACGGTAGTGGCTGGTTTTCAAAAAATGCAGATGCAGGTCTGGCCAGAATTGATTTTAACGGCGGTAACAGACCACCCGAGATTAGAGCGGTCAATGTTGACAGAACCACCGGTGTATTGCCCTTTAAAGTAAAATTAAAGGTAGATGCCAACGACCCCGAAAAAGATAATATAACCTATCTCTGGGATATGGGTGATGGTACAAAAAAAGAAACAACTGTTCCTGAACTCGAATACACTTACACCACTACAGGCGATTTTAAAATTTTGTTAGAGGCGAAAGATAGCGAAAAGGCATCCTCAAAAAGCAGTGCGATTAATGTGTATGCAGGTAATGAAACACCAGCGGTGAACATTGGTTTAACAGCAGGCAATCAATCCTTTTATCTGCCAGGCGCTCCACTGAATTATGCCGTTTCAGTAACCGACAAAACAGATACTGCGGCAATTGATCCTGCCAATCTTTTTGTGTCGGTCGATTATATGGAAGGCTTTGATAAAGCGGCTTTGCCAATGGGCCACCAGCAGGGAACTGCAAGTATCAGCGGAAAGAATCTCATTTTTTCAATGGACTGTAAAAGTTGCCATAAGGAAGCAGAAAAATCTATAGGTCCTTCTTTTGTACAGGTGTCGGAGAAGTACGCAAAAGATCCTAAGGTAGTTGGTTATCTCACCGAAAAAATAATTAAAGGCGGTGGCGGTGTTTGGGGCGAAGTTGCCATGGCAGCGCATCCAACACTTACAGAAGCTGATGCACACCAGATGATTGGGTGGATCATGTCGCTCACCAACAAGGCCGCTGTTAAAAAATCGTTACCTGCAATCGGTAGCGTCATTCCTCCGGTGGATGCAAAGCCAAATAGTGTATTGATTTTGTCGGCCAGTTATACGGATAAAGGCGGTAATAATATCAAGGCATTAACGGGTAGTAAAACCTTTTCATTGCGTGGTAACACCATCGCAGTAAATGGCACTGAAAAACTAAATGGGTTTACGTTTATTAAATTCAATGGTAACAATGTATTGGTATTTCCGGCCACTGTAGGTTGGTTTGCAATGGACTCTATTGATCTTACCGGTGTAGGCGTTTTAAATATTGCAATGGGATGGCAAACCGCACCAAAAGCAGGCGTAAGTTTTGAAGTAAGACTGGATGCGCCTGGTGGAAAATTATTAGGAAAAGGAAGTATGCAGGCGCCTGCTAAAGGCCAGCAGGGAGGCGTTGTAAAAGTGCCGGTAGAGAAGGTAACCGATAGTAAGTTTCATACGGTTTATTTTGTTTATAAAGCAGCAGAAGCATTACAGGCAGGAGTGAGGTCGGTGCAGTTTGGAGGGAGGAAGTAGGGGGGATGGTGTTCCGATAGATATCAGGAGGTGAATGATTAATGATCCAATGAATTTACAGGTCGGCATAAGATTTTGATGCTGTAGATTTTTTGTTTTTAAGGGCATTGGTATTTTATAGCCCCGAAATACTTCGGGATTTTGAGGACGATTTTTTAACCAGCGATCAGTTCTTTACTCAGCCTGCCTGTCTGATTGATGCAGTCAGGCATGTTGAGTAATTTATCCCGTCATTCGGGACTCACTTGTACTTTTACAGCAATACGAAACGATTAAGTGTGGGCTCAAAGTAAACGGGATTGTTTGTTTGACTATACTAAAGTTGCTTCAAATAGTTTCTCCAATCTCATTAAAACCAGTATTGAAAATCGGTAGACTCGTAAATTAAATTCGCAGACAAAAGCCTGAAGGGCTTGAATATGAGTAGCCGTGGGTGAAACCCATGGTTACTCATAGAATGTTTCAACAACCCCAATGGGGTTGAATATAAAAAGCAGTGGTTTAAGGGCATTAAAAACAAAACATGCCAATCTATTTAAAACCCGGACTGTTCAAATTAACCCTTGCAATTTTAAGCAACGATTTAATTTGTAAAGTACCAGCAGTTCTGAGCTTGAATTGTTGCTACTTTCGAAAACTGTGAATAAATTAAAGGGCGAAATATCAAAAAATGTTCTTCGATAAAATGAAATTCGATTCAGAAAAATAAAAAGAATGATGAATTATAAAGTGTTTTATGTGTGGGTAATAATGTTAATGGCTATCAAAGTAAACGGACAACAAAACATTACCGGAAAGGTAACCGACAGCCGCTCCAATCCTGTTTCGAATGTGAGCATTCATTTACTCAATACTCAAGTAACTACCCTCACCAACAAAGAGGGAAGTTTCAGTATTCAAAATTTGGCTGCAGGAAAATATACCATTCAATTGTCCAGCGTTGGATATGCAACCATGGCCAGCGAAATAGAAGTGACTGATAAAGAAAATACATTTACTTTTCAACTGCAAAATAGTTTGTTACAATTAGAAGCTGTAACCGTAACGGCTGAAAAACGAGAAGCACTGCTACAAAATATTCCGGCGAGTGTAACATCTATTTCATCCAGGCAAGTGGCCGATTACAGACTTTGGAATAGTAAAGATTTAACAGGCATTGTTCCGGGTTTATATTCAGGAACGCCGGGTGATGGAAGAAATCTAACGTCCATCCGTGGTATCACCACCACCTCCTATGATCCCGCTGTAGCCACTTATATTGATGGCGTAAACCAGTTTAGTTTGGATACTTACATTCCGCAATTATCGGATGTTGAAAGGATAGAAGTGCTGCGTGGGCCGCAAGGTACTTTGTATGGCAGAAACGCCATGGGCGGGGTTATCAATATCATTACCAAACAACCCACCAACAACACCAATGGTTTTGCAGAGATAAATATCGGCAACTATAACCAGCAACGCTACAATGCCGGCATCCGCACGGCGTTGGTAAAAAACAAATTATATTTTGGAGCATCGGGTGTATTTGGTAAGCGAAACGGTTACTACACCAACCAATTTACCAACAGCTCTTTTGACAAACAAAATGAATTGTCGGGGAATTATTATTTAAAGTATTTGCCTGCAGCAAAATGGGCGATAACTCTAAATGTAAAACATCAGCATAATAGAAATAATGGCGCCTTTGCCATGGTAAATGGTGTGGAAGATGCATTCAAAGATCCATTTCAATTAAATCAAAATGCGATTGGTAAAATGATTGACAATACATTAAATGCATCTCTCTCTGTAAATCATAGCGGGGATAAAATAAATTTCAGTTCGCAGTTGGCCTGGCAAAACAACCACCGATATTATAAGGATCCGATTGATGGAGATTTCTCTCCGTTGGATGCAGTTACGGTCATCAACAATTATGGCAAAGCCTGGAACAATGTAAAAGTGCTCACACATGAAATGCGATTTAGTTCACCTGGCAATAAATCATCCTTGTTCAACTGGACAGCAGGCACTTATTTCTTTCATCAAAACAATCCTACCAAACAAGCAACTCATTTTGGTAAAGATGCCGGATTGCTGGGCGTACCGGGCACCGACTTTGCGACCATCAATACCTCTACCGGAAAAAATACGGGCATTGCCTTGTATGGGCAAATCAACTACCAGCTCACCAATAAATTATTATTGTTTGGTGGTTTGCGTTATGATTATGAAAATAAAAAATTGACTGTAAAGGGCGAATTCCAGCAGGATGGGGATGCGGCTTTTGTAACCAGGCCGGATACAAGTGGGGCGGCGCATTTTGCTGCGCTGTCTCCAAAGCTGGGGCTGCAATACCAGTTGGCGGTTAACAGTAATTTGTATGCCAGTTATAGCCGTGGTTTTAGAACCGGCGGTCTTACGCAATTGTCGTCCGATCCTTCTCAGCCGCCTTTGTACCCTTACGATCCTGAGTATAGCAACAATGTAGAACTGGGTTTGAAAAACGATTTCTTTAACAACCGGCTTAGGGTAAACGTGGCCGTTTTTGCAACACATGTAAATAACGCCCAGGTACCCACGCTGATTTTACCAGATGCCATTACCGTTACAAGAAATACCGGCGAACTCAACAGTCGTGGGGCGGAATTGGAATTGGCAGCTACACCTTTTAAGGGCTTGCAGATTGAATACAATATGGGCTATACCTATGCTAAATATCAAACACTAAAAGTTTCCTCCGACGGAGATGTAGTAAACCTCGATGGCAAGCGGCAAATATTTACACCCGATGTAACATCAATGATGGCGTTGCAATACAGCTATATGGTAAGTACCCGGCATCAAATAAAACTGGTGGCAAGAGGCGAGTGGTTTTATTTAGGCAGGAGCTATTTTGATTTGGCCAATACCATAGAGCAATCATCTTACCAATTGCTCAATACAAGAGTAGGCATAAGTTGCAAAAAGCTCGACTTATTTTTCTGGGCCAGGAATATCACCAACACAAAATACATAGAATATGCCTACGATTTTGGAGCAGTGCATTTAGGTAATCCTGCCACTTATGGGGTTACGGTTAGAACATCGTTTTAATATTGCGTCATCAAATCCACCAGCATTTTTGCAATGGCAGCAGATCCTTTATCGGATGGATGAAGGATATTCAACAAGTGGTTGTAGATCCCGGCAACGTTTAAACGTAAAATCGGAGATTTAAAAAAAATGTTTATTTAAGTCAAATATTCCAGCTCTGAAAGAGCGAAATATCATAGCGTGGGCGTCGCCCTGGTTAAACCAAATTCAACTATTCCAGCTCTGAAAGATTGAAATACCATAGGTCGGGGCATCGCCCTGGGTAAACAAAATTCAACTATTCCAGCTCTGAAAGAGTGAAATATCATAGCCTAGGGCATCGCCCTGGGTAGACCAAATGCAACTATTCCAGCTCTGAAAGAGCGAAATATTATAGCCTAAAGCATCGCCATGGGTAGACCAAATGCAACTATTCCAGCTCTGAAAGAGCGAAATATCATAGCCCAGGGCATCGCCCTGGGTAAACAAAATCCGAAGAATGAAGCCCTGAAAGGGCGTAACAAATCTTGAGTGTTCAATTTTTAACCATTAGTTTTTACAGCAGTGTATTTCGCCCTTGTCAGGGCTT
>JBBQKO010000259.1:0-6048 GCA_038327005.1 Chitinophagales bacterium
AATTTGGATACCTTTTGCGAGGCTGTCGCCATTTAAAAGATTCCAGTCCGGTGTACATTGGAGCATGGCTTTATTTTTAAACGCTTCCTGTCTTGTGATATACCTTGTATTATTTACAGTTGGTTTGTATGCGTAGCGAAAAGCAAAGAGAAATAGCAATCCTGCAATCACCATAAAAATGATTATTTTCTTTTGCATATATTTTTTTTGTCGTGAAAATTACTTTCAAAAATTTGTACCCTTATGATTTACGGCAGATTATTTTTTTCTGGTAGATTTAATAAACATCGTTTTTGTTTCTGTACCATTTTTGTTATCGTACATCTCCATTTCCTGTGTGTTGTTGTCTACGAATTTCGTAATTTGTTTTGACCAAGTTTCCTTTCCGGTCATTGGATCGATCATTTTGCCCTTTAGTATAAGCGATTTTGTGGGGCCGTCCCAGCTTCCAACCAGCGTAAGTGTTCCTGTTCCAAAATTATCTACCCAGGTAGAGGTAAACAGTTTGGTCGAATTGTCATAACCCATTATTGACATTCCTTCAAAAGGCATTCCCATCATATTGCCGGTTGTTTTGGATACCAG
The DNA here is from genome assembly GCA_038327005.1 of Chitinophagales bacterium. Lineage (GTDB taxonomy): Bacteria > Bacteroidota > Bacteroidia > Chitinophagales > Chitinophagaceae > Ferruginibacter. Next base: position 586 of record JBBQKO010000259.1, read on the forward strand.
GTAGCGGCCGCCCATGATCATTTCAGTTTTGGAGGTGGTAGTTGATTTGGTTGGCGGAGTTGCAGGATCCATCCACACGGTGATCTCCTCATTCCAATCACCTTCCCCCTGGGCCAGCATTTTATGCATATCACCAGGTGTCATGTATTTTGCCCAGGCCTTCATTTCGGCTGCAGATTGTGCGGTTGAAGTGCAAATGCTTAACACTAACAATACACTAAGTAATGTGGTAATCTTTTTCATATATAAATGTTTAGAAAGTCAAAATACAGATTATTCTTATTATTTAAAAGTCATTGTACTATTATTTATCCACTAAAGCATTGAGTTGAATAACACGCCCGGTCATTTCTTTTAATCTTAAGTGCGCCGTTAAAACTCAACTATATCCTGATATTGAGCAAGACTGCCCGATGCAATTTACGGTCAACTGAATACTGATTCCTTTTTATACACACATGTTTAAAACCCTTCCATTTTTCTCTATGTTGGTTTAACTATATTTGCATCATTGAAAAAATACTAAAAAAATTAGTAGATTGCGGCTTCAAAAAAACAATCCGGCTCATTTTAATGGATGGTTGCCATGCCGTGTTGATAAAAGTTACCTTGAAATACCATCGTTGAAGAGTGCGACGCAACGATGTTTAATCCGATAGCTATCGGATGAAATCCTGTCGCCTGGAAACAAAAAAATAAAATGGCAGAAAAAGAAAGAATTGAAGTTGATTATAACGAAGACTCTATCAGGAGCCTGGATTGGAAAGAGCACATTCGTTTGCGTCCTGGTATGTACATTGGTAAATTGGGCGATGGCAGTAGTCCGGATGATGGGGTTTATGTACTCATCAAAGAGGTAATCGATAACTGTATTGATGAACATACCATGGGATACGGTAAGCATGTGGATGTGAAGATTGATGGTAAGAATATTACCATCCGGGATTATGGCCGTGGTATTCCGTTGGGCAAAGTGGTAGATGTGGTTAGTAAAATTAATACGGGTGCAAAGTATGATAGCAAGGCGTTTCAAAAAAGTGTGGGATTAAATGGGGTGGGTACCAAAGCAGTGAATGCCCTAAGCGAATACTTTAAGGTGACGGCTTACCGGGAAGGCAAAGAAAAAACGGCTGAATTTCAAAAAGGTGTTTTGCTGAAGGAACACAAAGAAGCACCCTCAAAAGAAGATAATGGAACCTTTGTAACTTTTATACCGGATGAAAATATTTTTAAAAACTTTCATTTTGTACAGGAATATTTAGATAACCAATTTTGGAACTACTGCTACCTTAATGCCGGACTGGTAATGAACCTGAATGGCAAACGCTATATCAGCAAAAATGGTTTGCTCGATCTGTTGCAACGCAAAACCAACGAAGACGAATTACGCTATCCCATCATTCACCTAAAGGGCGAGGATATTGAACTAGCCGTTACGCATGAAAATGCCTACGGAGAAGACTATTACACATTTGTAAACGGGCAGTTTACCACACAGGGAGGTACGCACCTTGCGGCTTTCAGGGAAGGCTACGTGAAAACACTCCGTGAATTTTATAAAAAAGATTACGATGCAGCGGATATCCGTGGCAGTATTTGCGTGGCATTGAGTATTCGTGTGCAAGAGCCGGTGTTTGAAAGTCAGACCAAAACAAAACTTGGTTCTCAAACGGTGTATGAAGGCGGTCCGAGTATGAAGAATTTTATTTACGATTTTTTATCAAAAGAACTGGATAATTTTTTACATAAAAATTCTGCTACTGCCGATGCCTTAAAGAAAAGGATTGAGCAAAATGAGCGGGAGCGAAAAGAACTATCGGGCATTCGGAAGCTGGCAAATGAAAGAGCGAAGAAGGCCAACCTGCACAACAAAAAGCTGCGGGATTGTAAGTTTCATTACAATGATGAAGCAACTGGTAAAGACAAGGACAACGTACTTGAAAAACAAAAGGAAAGTACCATTTTTATCACCGAGGGAGATAGTGCAAGTGGTAGCATTACCAAGGCAAGAAGTGTGAATACGCAGGCTGTGTTTAGTTTGCGTGGTAAACCACTCAACTGCTTTGGTCTTACTAAAAAAGTGGTGTACGAAAATGAGGAATTCAATTTATTGCAACACGCTTTAAACATAGAAGACGGTTACGATACACTTCGCTATAATAACATTGTTTTTGCAACGGATGCCGATGTGGATGGTTTGCACATTCGGTTGTTGCTGATGACTTTTTTCCTGCAATTTTTTCCAGACCTGGTTAAGAATGGCCATGTGTACATTTTAGAGACACCACTATTTAGGGTGCGTAATAAGCAGGAAACCATTTATTGTTATGATGAAACGGAGAAGCAGGCTGCAATTAAAAAATTAGGCTCCAAGCCCGAGATTACCCGGTTTAAAGGGTTGGGTGAAATTAGTCCGGATGAGTTTGCCCGCTTTATTGGCCCTGAAATGAAGTTGCAACCGGTGATGATGTTGCCCGATACGCATATACAGCAGTTGCTGGAATATTATATGGGAAAAAATACTCCAAGCCGTCAGGATTTTATCATTGATAATCTAAAAGTGGAGTTGGATTTAGTGGAGGGCGCAGGCGGTTTAATTGAGTTGGAGTCTTTTTCTAAATAAAAATTAATAATGAAAGATTAAAAAAAAATTATAGACAAAGAAAATGTTATTGTGGACAAATCTTATCAATTTGGATTAAGAATTTTAAAGCGTTATATTTTTCTTAGAAAAGCTAAAGTAGAGCGGAAGTTATTAATTCAACTGCTAAAAAGTGGTACTTCGGTAGTGGCAAATGTTGATTAGGCTGAAGGAGGACAATCAAATGCGGACTTTATTCACAAGTTGGGAGTTGCTTATAAAGAAGCAAGAGAAAGGCATTATTGGCTTCGGCTTTTAAGAGATAGCGGCTTGACGGAAGTAAATCTGGCAAATTGATTGCTGCATGATGCAGACGAACTTAAAAAATATTGGTATCTATTTTAAAAAAATCGAAGGTAAAGAAATAGGTAAAATACCCTTCGGGTTCTGATAAACAAAAGTGAAAATGACAGCTAGATGTGCGAGAATTTTTTATTCATCATTCATAATTTTTCATTCTTCATTCTTAATTCTTAATTTTTAATTAAAACATGATACACATCGTATTTAATGAACCGGATGTAAAAGTATTGCAACAAGCAATTGAGCTGGATGCAAGCCTGGTTGGTGAGATTGTTTGCATCAAAGATGATTATGCTGTAGGGCCATTGGGAAATATTTACGTTGGAGATGGCATAGAAGCCCGCAAACAATGGTGGAAGGAAGTGCTGGCGGGTGGCGATTTTGAAAGCAAAGTTGAAACCAATGAAGTAGATGATTATAAAACTGCGGCAGAATTGGTGGGTACCATGCGTAGAAATGAAGAAGAGATTATTTGGATTTGGGCTGCACAAAATAAGCATGATGTAAGTGGTTATTATTGGCTACTGAAATACATGAAAGAATTGCAAGGCAGGGTATTTATTCTGTACCTGAATAACCTTCCGTTCATCAATGAGAAAGGCAATATATTTTATCCTGCCTGGTTGAGCGATATTCCGGCTAAGGAATTTTTAAAGGCAAAAAAACTGGCAAGAGAAATTACACTCAGTGAGTTTGAAGTGGACCCGGATGAGTGGACGAGGATTTGCGACGATAATAAAGGAGTTCGTTTACTGGAGGGAGGAAAAAAACTGGGGCAGGCAGACTATGATTTTTATGATGTGGAGTTAAAGAAGTTTATAACACCCGATTGGCAGAAGGCAAATAAAATTATCAATCAGTTTTTAAGCAAAGCAAAGGAAACAACCGTTGATGCTTTTGTACTTTGGAGGTTAAAGGTGATGATTGCACAGGATATGTTTGATGTGCAGGGAAGGGTAGCTAATATGAAGGAGTTTGAAATAAAAACCAAAGTGTAGCAATCATGGATATCAAAGCAATTCATCATGTGGCGATTCTTACAAATGACTATGAAACCAGCAAACGTTTTTACATAGATGTGTTGGGCTTTTTAGCGGTTTCGGAAACGTACCGGGAAGAAAGAAATTCTTATAAGCTGGATCTGGCCATCAACGGACAATACCAAATTGAATTGTTTTCTTTTCCTGAATTTAAAGAACGTGCTTCTTTTCCGGAGCAGAAGGGATTGCGACACCTTGCTTTTGCAGTGGAAGACATTGACACTTCGGTGGCAGAATTGATTGCCAAAGGAGTTGACGTCCAAGGCATCAGAACGGATGAATTGACCAATAAAAGATTTTGTTTTTTTTATGATCCTAACGGGCAACCGTTGGAATTGTATGAGATATAATAAGGAGAAAAAAATGGCAACAAGCAAAAAGAAAGAAGATTATATCCACACAGACAGTGGGATTGGCGGGCAATATAAAACCTGGTTTTTAGATTATGCCAGTTATGTTATTTTGGAGAGAGCCGTGCCGGCACTGGAAGACGGATTAAAACCGGTTCAACGTCGCATCCTGCATGCAATGAAGGAAATGGATGATGGCCGTTTTAATAAGGTGGCGAACATCATCGGGCAGTCTATGCAATATCATCCGCATGGCGATGCAAGCATTGGTGATGCATTGGTAAACCTGGGGCAAAAAGATTTATTGGTTGATACACAGGGAAACTGGGGTGATGTTCGCACCGGCGATGATGCGGCGGCGCCCAGGTATATTGAAGCACGGCTAAGCAAATTTGCGCTGGAAGTAGCTTTCAACAATAAGACCACCGACTGGACGGTGAGTTATGATGGCCGAAAAAACGAGCCGGTAACGCTGCCGATGAAGTTCCCTTTATTGCTGGCGCAAGGCGCAGAAGGAATTGCAGTAGGGCTTGCTACTAAAATATTACCGCATAATTTCTGCGAACTAATTGAAGCTTCTATCAAATATCTGCGAGGCAAAAAGTTTGAGCTCTACCCGGATTTTTTAACAGGTGGCACCATGGATGCCTCCAATTACAACGATGGTAAAAGAGGCGGCAAGGTTAGGGTAAGAGCCATAATAGAAGAGCAGGATAAAAAGACACTGGTTATTAAAAGTGTACCTTTTGGTGTAACCACTACACAGTTGATGGAGAGTATTGTAAAGGCAAATGACCAGGGGAAAATAAAAATCAAAAAGGTACTGGATCATACGGCGGCGGCTGTTGAGATTATCATTGAATTGGCTGCGGGTATTTCTACTGATATTACCATCGATGCGTTGTATGCTTTTACCGATTGTGAAGTGAGCATTTCGCCCAACGCCTGTGTGATCGTGGCCAATAAGCCCCGGTTTTTAGGCGTATATGAACTGTTAACCATCGCTACAGATAACACCAAAGATATTTTACGCCGGGAGCTGGAAATCAAGTTGAGTGAGCTTCAGGAAAAATGGCATTATACTTCACTGGAGAAAATATTCTTTGAAGAAAAAATATACAAGGAGTTA
>JBBQKO010000260.1:0-6041 GCA_038327005.1 Chitinophagales bacterium
ATTATCAGCGCAGCTAACAAACGATCCGGATACGGAAGTGCTGCCGGTAATTGAAAAGGCAGAACCCCGCCCGGAACGCATCCCATTATCATTTAGCCAGGAACGGTTGTGGTTTATAGACCAGATGGGCGGAAGTGTGCAGTATCATGTACCTGCAGTATTGAGGTTAAAAGGGAAACTCAATATTTCTGCTTTGTCCAATGCTTTGCAACACATCATTCAGCGCCATGAAGTACTCCGCACGGTGATTTTACAGGGTGAAGCCTCGGGTTACCAGTTCGTTAAAGATATGAGTGGCTGGCAATTGAGTATTGCGGATGGATCTGTTTACCGGAAAGACATCGGGACCTTGCAGCAATTCATTAAGCAGCAAATCGATCATCCTTTCGACTTATCAAAAGATTACATGCTGCGTGCAACGCTGCTCAATCTGGAAGCAGATGAACATGTGCTGGTAATTACCCTCCATCACATTGCTTCCGACGGCTGGTCTTCTTCCATCATTGTGAAGGAATTGATGGAGCTGTACAGTGCGTTTATTGAAAATCGCAGGGCATCATTGGTGCCGCTCTCTATTCAATATGCAGATTTTTCAATTTGGCAACGATCCTACCTTAATGGGCGAATACTGGAAAAAAAACTTGGCTATTGGGAAGAAAAGCTCAAAGCCTTGGTTCCCTTGCAATTACCAACCGACTATCCAAGGCCAACGATGCAAAGTACGAATGGCGCAATGGCCCATTTCAGCATAGAGCAATCACTGGCACATCAGCTACAGGCATTGAGTCAGCAGCAGGGCACAACATTATTCATGACCTTGCTATCTGTGATCAAAGTGTTGTTGTATCGGTATAGTGGGCAACCCGATATTTGTGTCGGCACTCCGATTGCAGGGCGTCAACAGCAGGAAACAGAAGGCCTGCTTGGTTTCTTTATCAATACATTGGTTTTAAGGTCAACATTGACCGGAACCTCATCTTTTAATGAATTATTGCAGGAGGTACGAAAAAATACCCTTGAAGCCTATGCCCATCAGGAAGTTCCATTTGAAAAGGTTGTAGAGGCGGTGGTTAAGGAAAGGGATATGAGTAGAACTCCCATATTTCAGGTACTGTTTGTCTTACAAAATAACCCGGCGACAGAACTGTTGCGGATAGGTGAAATAGAAATTTCCAGGGGCATAGGTGGAGCAGCGATGCACAATACTTCCAAATTTGATTTAACATTCAACGTATCTGAAAACAGTCGTGGGTTGATGGTTTCGTTGGAATACAATACAGATATTTATAAGGAGGATACGATCAACAGGATCGTGACTCATTTTAAAATGTTGGTAAATGCGGTTGTTAGTTATCCGGAACAAAAAATCTGTTTGTTGCCAATGCTTGATGAAACAGAAACTCGGCAATTGCTGGATCAATTCAATAATAATAGATTACAGTACCCGGGCAATAAGTCGATCGCCCAGCTTTTTGAAGAGCAGGCCGTTAATTTCCCGGATAATATAGCCCTGGCATTTCAGGATAAGCAGTTAACCTATGAGGAACTAAATGAAAGGTCTAACCAATTGGCGCATTTTTTAATTGGTAAAGGAGTTAAGGAAGAAACGCTGGTGCCCGTTTTTATAGAACGTGGTATAGAGGTATTGGTAGCAATACTGGGGATTCTGAAAGCTGGTGGAGCCTACGTGCCAATCGATCCCGCTTACCCGTCAGATCGCATTGGTTTTATGCTAAAGGATATTTCAGCAAGACTGGTTTTAAGCAGTAAAGAGAGCTTTCAAAAATTACCGGAAGGTCATAATTTAGCGGTGTTGGTAATCGATGAAGATTGGCCCATAATAAGCCAGCTACCTGCAAAAAATATAGTTTCAATTGTAAATCCTCAAAGCCTGGCTTATGTAATTTATACCTCAGGTTCAACGGGTCGGCCAAAGGGTGTGATGGTTACTCAGCAAAATGTGGTGAGCCTGGTAAAGGGGATTGATTATGTATCTTTAAAAAGTTACAATGTTTTGTTATCTACTGGGGCATTATCTTTTGATGCTACCACATTTGAGTATTGGGGGATTTTGTTGAATGGAGGGCAGTTGGTTCTGTGTCCCGAAAAAACATTGCTGGATATTCATTTAATAAAGGAAGAAATTTTAAAAAGAAAAGTCAGCAAGATGTGGTTTACATCAAGTTGGTTCAATCAACTGGTGGAAACGGATGTAACGGTCTTTGAGGGACTGGAAACTGCTTTAGTGGGTGGTGAGAAATTGTCAGCCTATCATATTGGCAAATTGCGACAAACGTATCCGGGGATCGGTATTATCAATGGTTATGGTCCTACTGAAAACACTACTTTCTCGTTAACCTACCTGGTTACTGAAAAAGTGGTTGATTCATCCATCCCAATCGGAACGCCATTAAACAATCGTACTGCATACATTCTCGACCAAAACCAGCAGCTTGTTCCGGTAGGTGTGAGCGGAGAAATTTGCCTGGGCGGAGTTGGTTTGTCAAGAGGCTATTTAAACCAGCCTGAACTTACCAGCGAGAAATTTATTATTCATCCTTTCAGTAAACAAGCCGGTGAAAAAATTTACAAAACAGGCGATATTGGCCGATGGTTATCCAATGGTAATATTGAATATTTAGGTCGGATCGATGACCAAGTGAAAATACGGGGATACCGAATAGAATTAGGTGAAATAGAACACGTGTTGCAGCAAAGTGATGAGGTGGCGCAGGCAGTGGTATTGGTGCAGCAGGATACTATCGGAAACAAGCGCCTCGTTGGCTACATTGTCCCCACTCAAAAATTCAATAAAGAATCCGTGCTGACTTATTTGCGTAGTAAGATTCCGGAATATATGGTGCCCGCATTTTTGATTGAATTACAACGATTACCGCTTGGTCCGAATGGTAAAGTTGATCGGAAAGCACTATCTGAAGCAGATAATTACGAGTTAACCCAGCAAGAATATGAAGCACCCAGGAATGAGTTGGAATCAAAGCTGGCGAAGATCTGGCAGAATTTGTTGAGGGTAGAGCCTATAGGCATCCACGATAATTTCTTTGAACTGGGAGGCCATTCACTAAAGGTCCTAAAGTTGGTAGCGGTAATCAGGAAGGAAATGGAAGTTGATATTTCTATCAATGATATTTTTATTTATCCAACCATTGCAGGATTGATTGGTAATTATATAGAAAAGATTAAGAATCCATCTTTACCCGCAGTGAACGTTAAATACCTGGTGCCAATCAAAATAAATGGCGATAAAGTGCCACTATATATTATTGCGGGGGGCGGAGGAACAGCACTCCGGTTTAAAAAATTCAGTGCATTATTGGAACCAGATCAACCCGTGTACGTTTTACAACCTCCGATTGACCCAAGGGATCTAAAAGAATTTCCCGGTACGATTGAGGGAATGGCAACAAAATTCATCAATGAAATAATCATACAAAATCCACAGGGCCCCTACGCTTTGTCGGGCCATTGTGTTGGTGGAATCATTGCATATGAAATGGCACAGCAATTAGATTCTATGGGTAAGAAAGTTACCTTATTGGCTATGTTTGATACTATTATTGGTAAAGTAGTTAAAAAGGAACCTGGCACAATTAAAAATTTATTTCACATACCGAAAGCTGTGAGGAAAAACATTTCAAAGTTGGTATTGAAAGTTAATTTTGAAACTTTTTTATTAACACAGCATACCCGGCAATCTATCCGTTATAAAATGGACACAATTAATACTTTTATTAATAGAATTGGCAGCAAGAAAAGCCGGGTTAAAAATAAAATGGAGTATGAAGGCCTGGAGATTTTTGACGAATCCGCAGATATTTATGTAGCGGCCAGCCGGAATTATAAATTGCTGCCATATAATGGACAAATGGTAGCTTTTTATGCAAAAGAACACTATTTCTTTCTTGACAAAAAGAAGAATGTAGGATATAAAAAAATACAGCTCAACGAAAGCACTAAGAATATGTGGAAATTTTATGCCAGTGATGTTTTAATTCATGATGTAGAAGGCGAACATTCCGAAATATTTGATCCGGTTCAGGGAAATGGATTCGCACTGTTACTACAGCAATATCTAAATAAGGATGGTAAATCATATTTATCTTTTTAACCTGTATCACATTTCCAATCATATGTTTAATCGACTTTGGGGCAATCATACCGTAATTTTTATCAGGTGTGATGTTGTGAATAGCCAACAACCGGTCATCGAATGCCTGTTTTTGTAAATCAGTAATTTACAATTCCAGTAAATATCCGGGATGGCTTGTTTTTCCAAAAGTTAAACCAGAAATGGTAGCCGGCATGCACGATGGCCCTTTTTTTTCTTTAAATCTGGTAGCACTTTTACCGGATTCAAGCGCTTCTCAATTATTGAAAACTATATTGCAAATAAGCCGCGCCAAATAGCCTTGTTTTTTAATGTTTTTAAATAAGGCTGTTCCCCCTTCTTTTACAGATTTAATTAAATCTGCTTTTTTATTAAAGATGTATTTACAATGCCTTTTCTGTGATGCAGCGTGATTGTACACGCTGGTCAAATGGAGTGATGCTTTTTTGTTTAACTTTTTTGCAGGAAAATAAATTCCCTTAACTTGCCATTAACATTTGCAAGCCTAATAAAATCTCATAGACATTGATTCTCCGGTTTATCCAGTAATAGCGTGTACTTGACGTTATTTATTGGTTATTGATTTTGACAATCCCATCATATTTGTGTGCTGGATTTACACAATTAATTGTGTTTGTATTTTGTCTCAATGGAATTTCCTTCCGATAAAATTGTGATGATGAAAACGGCAGACCGCTTTATCATTCAAACATAACCAGGAAACCAAATAAATTAAATCATTGTCAAATCATTTAAAGCCCTTTCCTTTGGGCTTTAATTAAGTTAGATTGTGCGTAAAATTTATAGTCCCCTTATTGGTTAAATAAGAAATTACAATATAATTACCATAATATTTGCGGTAGATGTTTCGTTTAGAGGTAAGCAATTAATAAAAATGTATATAAGTCGGCCAAGCCAGGTTTAAATAGTTAAGTAAAACTATAATTTATCCAACAATTAGATTAAAAAATAGAAAATATTATATGAGCACTAAAAAAATGTATCTAAAACCAAACGTGGTAATGGAGCCACTTGTAGACAAATGGTATGCCTGGAGCCACTTGATATCACCTGCAACTGCTGCGATGAATATTGTTGGACGGCATCACATGATCACAGAATCTTACCTGGCAGCACCCTCCATTCATGCAGAAGCTGTGCTAAACCCAAAAATGCGTGGCGGTCCTTTTATGGATTTTGGCGGAGCCAGGATAGATGAGGTAACTGAATTGCACGATGACTCGTTGAAGAACCAGGCAAAAATGGTGCAGTTTGTAAAGGCGGTGAAGGAACTGGATAAAATGTTGACAGCAGAGGCCAAAGGATTTGGTCTTGAAACGCTTTATACGAAAGTTCCTGAAATATTGAAAGGATATGTGGAATTGTTTTATGACCGTTTCAATAACCCGGGTTTTCGTTTTTTTGAATCACTTTTGTACAAAAGTGATTTTTACAATAAGTCATCTCAAAGCATCGGATTGTGGATGACGAATAATGATGAGCGTCCTTTTTGCCTAAGTACGCCCCGGCTGAAGGAAGACAACGTATTGGATCTGCAGGCTAGTTTTGATCATCCCGGTATAGATGAGCTGGCGAAAATGCGCCGGGAGCCACAATCGCTGGATTATATCAAAGCCATCACGGGCATATCTCCATCACAAGAAGCGCTTTTTGAAACCTTTTTTACAGATACTCCGCCTCCTCCTTACGAAAAGTACACGGGCGATAAAATACGCATGCGTTATTTCGGTCATGCCTGTATTTTGGTGGAAACAAAGGATGTGAGCATATTGGTAGATCCGTTGATTAGTTATTACGGCTATCATTCGGATGTAGAACATTTTTCTGATGTGGATTTACCGGATGTAATCGACTATGTACTGATTACGCACAATCACCAGGATCATATTCT
>JBBQKO010000261.1:0-6018 GCA_038327005.1 Chitinophagales bacterium
AGGATAATATTCATCCTCAATCTACCAAATACGAATGGCCTACCGATGCACAGGTGAGTGCTAAGCTGGATAAATGGCAGGACCAAAAGTTTGGAATGATCATTCACTGGGGTTTGTATGCCGTTCCGGGAATCATTGAATCGTGGAATTTATGCAATGAAGATTGGATCAACCGACCCGATAGCAATCAATCTTACGAAGATTATAAAAAATGGTATTGGGGGTTGAAGAAGGATTTTAACCCGGTAAAATTTGATCCGGAAAGTTGGGCCAAAGCAGGTAAAGATGCAGGTATGAAGTATTTGGTTTTCACCACCAAACATCATGACGGCTTTTGCATGTTTGATACAAAAGAAACTGATTTTAAAATATCCAACGGACCATTTGCCGGTAATCCAAAAGCCGATGTTGCCAAATATGTTTTTGATGCATTTCGTAAACAGGATTTTATGATTGGCGCTTATTTTTCAAAACCCGACTGGCATAATGAAAATTATTGGTGGCCTAAAAATGCAACTGCCAACCGCAACAACAACTATGATATCCGCCAATATCCATGGAGATGGAACAAGTTTAAAGACTACACGTATAACCAGATCAGCGAGTTGCTGCACAGCTACGGATCGGTAGATATTTTGTGGATGGATGGTGGCTGGGTACGCCCGTTGGAAACCGTAAACGATGAAGTACGTTCATGGGGTGCCGATATTCCCAAATGGAGCCAAGACATTGATATGCCCAAAATTGCTGCGATGGCAAGAAAGGCGCAACCTGGTATTTTGATGGTAGACAGAACGGTTCACGGACCTTATGAAAATTACCAGACACCCGAGCAGCGGATACCCGCTACCCAATTAAATCATCCATGGGAAAGCTGTATGACATTGGCTAATAACTGGGGATTTGTAGCCAATGACCAATTTAAATCTTCGTCACGAGTGATTCATTCATTGATTGAAGTCGTTGCAAAAGGAGGTAGTCTGTTGTTAGGTATCGGACCAAAACCGGATGGTACATTACCCGCAGAAGCATTGCAAAGGATGGAAGAGATTGGAAGCTGGACGGGTAAAAATGGAGCGGCGATCTACAATACCCGTATCACCAAAAATTACAATGATGGTAATACCTGGTTTACCCAAAATTTACAAGCCGGCACCCGCTATGCATTGGTTTGTTTAAAGGAAGAGGAAGCATTACCCAAAATGGTTAGCTGGAAAATGAATGTGCCTAAAACGAAGTCAACTATGACGTTGTTGCAAACAGGCGAAAATGTAAAATGGTTTATGGAAAACGGGGCGGTGGTTGTAGTTGTTCCAAAATCTTTACTTAAATCTAAAAGTGTTTCTGCCGCATTGGCATTTGCCTTTATACCAGCAGAATAGTTTCTTCAAACCTGGCTAGGTTCCTTCTATTTCCAGGTTTGTAATGGTGTCTTTTATTTTTAACTGCTTGATATTATTCATAATACGTATGCGAGATCTATTTAAATGTAACGCAGATTTTATTTTATTATCATTAGCGAACACCCTGAAGTAAAAAAGTTAAGTAAATTAGTTTTTAAAATCACTCAAAACCTATTTAATTATTTAAGAAGTTTTAATACCTTTATTCGAAATGGCGAGTTGGATTTTATCATTCCTTACTATCTTAATGTATGACAGAAAAAAAAAGGTTATTCAGAAATAAAATTCTAAAGGAACTGTACTTCGAAGACAGTCTTTCCTGTGCAGAACTGTCTGTCAAAATTGAAAAGAGTTTTCCTGTCACTGCAGGTCTCATTGAAGAACTGATAGCGGATAATTTAGTGCTGGAAATGGGGTATGCAGCCTCTACCGGTGGAAGACGGGCCCTTACTTATGCGATACAGAAGCATGTGATGTACCTGGTATCTGTAGCGATGGACCAGTTTGTAACGAAGATTGCGATCCTTGATATGCAAAACAATTTTGCTTCACCCATTGAAAAAATTGTGTTACCGTTGAGCGATAACCCCAATGCGCTGAATGTATTAACAGAAAAAATTATAGCCGTAATCGATTCATCCGGTATTCCAAAGGAAAAGTTTGTTGGGGTTGGAATCGGGATGCCTGGATTTGTAAACGTACAGGAAGGAATTAACTATTCATATTTGCATTTACCCAACCATAAAAGCATTACAAAACATCTCGGCGCATTAATAGATATACCCGTTTTTATCGACAATGATTCAAGTGTTATCGCATTGGCAGAACTTCGGTTTGGTGAAGCCCGTGAAGAAAAAAATGCAATGGTGATCAACATTGGCTGGGGTGTTGGTCTCGGATTAATTCTTAACGGAGAGCTGTATCGGGGGCATGAAGGGTTTGCAGGCGAATTCAGTCATATTCCACTTTTTCTAAACGGAAAATTGTGCTGGTGTGGCAAAACAGGTTGTCTTGAAACGGAAACCTCCTTGTTATTAATCATAGAAAAAGCACGAGAAGGCATTAAGGCAGGAAGGCTCTCAAGATTAGCAGCCTTACCGGTTGATGATCTGGAACTTGCCTGCGATGCTATTATAAAGGCCGTGATGGGTGGCGACCAGTTTGCAATTGAGCTGTTTTCAAAAGCAGGGTATAATATTGGTAAAGGTGTAGCTGTTTTAATTCACCTTTTAAATCCTAAAAAAATTATTTTAAGTGGTAGGGGAGCATCTGCCGGACAAATTTGGCGGGCGCCCATTCAACAATCATTGAACGAACATTGCATACAGCGTCTTTTTCAAAGCACTAATATCGAAATATCTACATTGGGATTGCAAGCTGAGTTGATTGGTGCCGCAGCCCTTGTGATGGAAAACTATGAGCGGATACCGGTTAATAAGAGTCAGGCAGCTTCCCCTGAAATAGCCCTCAAAACGGTCTGAAAAATACAAAGGAAAATATTGAATAATGCTTTTTTACAAACCAATTCGATTGCGAAATCAGCATTGATAGACTTATAGGGGAATAAATTTAATAAGCATGACACGATTATATCTCACAAACAAAATAATATTACATCAATTAGTGCTGGCCGCTATGGTTGTCCTACCGACGATTTCATCAGCCCAGCATCTAACAAAATACGTAGATCCTTTTATTGGCACAGGTGCACATGGTCATACTTATCCGGGTGCAACGGTCCCTTTTGGGATGGTGCAATTAAGTCCCGATAACGGAACCCAGGGTTGGGATTGGTGCAGCGGCTATCATTACAGCGATTCAATGATTGCGGGCTTTAGTCACACCCATTTAAGCGGCACAGGCATCGGCGATTTGTGTGATATTTCTGTTATGCCATCCAAAGGTTTGATTGAGGACAATATCATTTTATACCGGGAAAAATTTTCGCATACGAATGAAAATGCAAGTCCTGGTTTTTATTCGGTGAAACTGAATAATGGAATACAGGCAGCGTTTACCACTACGGAAAGATGCGGGTTGCACCAATATTCATTTCCAAAAGGTGCCGATCCGGTGCTACGCTTTAACCTCGGCTTTGCCATTAATTGGGATAGTCCAACCGAAACGTTTATTGAAAAATTAAATGATTCCACCATTGTGGGTTATCGCTTTTCCAAAGGATGGGCACATACACAAAGGGTCTATTTTGCTGCCCGAACTTCCATTCCCTTTACTTCACTTTATTTGTCGGATGGAAAGGAAAAAGTGAGTGGAGAAACTGCCAAAGGAAAACTGGTGAAAGGACAATTATTGTTTAAAAACAGTGCCGGTAAAACCATCTCCATGAAGGTGTCACTATCCTCCGTAAGTACCGAAAAAGCATTGCTTGCATTGGGCGAAATAAAAGGATGGAATTTTAATAGCGTTAAGAAATCCGCCGAAGCCAAATGGGAAAAAGAATTACAAAAAATAGTCATAAAAACAAACAACGAGGAATCGAAAAAGATTTTTTACACTGCCTTGTATCATACCTGCGTAGCGCCGGTTTTATATTCCGATGCGGATGGCAGTTATCAAAACGCATTGGGGCAGGTAAAGAAAATGGCTGCAGGACAGCGTTATACGGTGTTCTCCTTGTGGGATACGTTTCGTGCACTGGATCCATTGTTTACAGTAACACAGCCAGGGCGTTTTACCGAACTCATCAATACCATGCTGGCCTTTTATGAAGAAAATGGATTGTTGCCGGTTTGGGATTTAAGCTCCTGCGAAACCAATTGCATGACGGGCTACCATGCTATTCCGGTAGTGGCCGATGCCGTTTTAAAAAATACCAAAGGCATTAATGTGGAGAAGGCTTTTACTGCCATGAAAAAAAGTGCCATGCAAAAAGTACGTGGCACAGATTTTTACCGGCAGTATGGTTATATTCCGCAAGACAAATATGGCAGCAGTGTCACCGTAACCATTGAGTATGCTTACGACGACTGGTGCATTGCACAAGTAGCAAAGAAGCTGGGTAAAATGGAAGATTACAACATCTTTATGAAACGCTCCAACTCCTGGAAAAATTTATTTGACCCTTCAACCGGTTTTATCCGGGCTAAAAATAGTGACGGTGCATGGGTAAATCCTTTTGATCCTTATGTGTCTGAGCACGACGAACACAAAGCCATGTACACGGAAGGCAACGCATGGCAGCACTCGTTTTTTGTACCACATGATGTAAAAGGGTTGGCAACCGCTCACGGCGGAAATGAGTTGCTGGTAAAAAAACTGGATTCATTGTTCAGCGTTAGTTCCGAACTAAAAGGTGCCAATACTTCGCCGGATGTGAGCGGCCTTATTGGACAGTATGCACATGGCAACGAACCCAGTCATCACATCGCCTACATGTACACCTACATTGGTCAGGCATGGAAAACACAGGAAAGGGTAAGGATGATCATCGACTCCATGTACCATGCCCGTCCGGATGGTTACGCAGGCAATGAAGATTGCGGACAGATGAGTGCGTGGGCAGTTTGGAGTATGGCAGGCTTGTATCCCGGTAATCCTTCCGGTGGTCAGTATGTATTTGCAAGTCCACAATTTGAGGAGGTTAAATTTAAACTGGCTGGCAACAAAACATTTATTATTCGTGCAAAAAATGCAGGTAAGGGCCGGCCTTATATTCAAAGTGTGCAATTAAATAAGCATCCTTATAACAAGACCTATATTCAACACACTACCATGATGGATGGAGGTGTGCTTGAATTTGTAATGGGGGATAAACCAAACAAAGCCTTTGGGCAATTGTCTTCCACCTGGCCTTTATCGGCTGAGCAATCAAAATAATTATAGAATGAAACGAAATGAATTTATAAAAAATGCCGGGTTGTTAAGTGCAGGCTTGCTTTTAAAAGATATCTCCTTTGCTCAAAGTCATGCGTCATTTCCGGTGGTTCGGGTTCCGTTGGAAAAAAGGAAATTTCATAGCAAAGCAGTGGAAGCTGCCATTGTAGCATTTCAGGCAAACGTAAAAAATAAAGAACTGGGATGGTTGTTCGAAAACTGTTTTCCAAATACCATTGATACTACGGTAGATTTTGAAATGATCGACGGTAAACCGGATAGCTATGTGATCACCGGCGATATTGATGCCATGTGGCTGAGAGATAGTACTGCGCAGGTTTGGCCCTATCTGCTGCTTATAAAAAAAGATAAGGAATTACAACAGTTAATTACAGGTGTAATCAACCGGCAGACCAATTGTATTTTAAAAGATCCCTATGCCAATGCATTTTACAAAGATGTAAACCAGGTGAGCGAGTGGAAAAGCGACCTCACCAAAATGCAGCCGGGCATCCATGAACGTAAATGGGAAATCGATTCCCTATGTTATCCCATTCGGCTGGCGTATAATTACTGGAAGCTAACGGGCGATACCACTCCGTTTGATATGCATTGGAAAGATGCCATTAAAGCAACATTAAAAACATTTAAAGAGCAGCAACGCAAAAATGATAAAGGACCTTACTCATTCCAGCGCACTACTGCATGGGCAACCGATGGCGTTCCATTGGCAGGTTATGGTTACCCGGTTAAACCGGTAGGGTTAATCTGCTCCATGTTT
>JBBQKO010000262.1:0-6018 GCA_038327005.1 Chitinophagales bacterium
CAGAGAGCTTAGTCATTTGTGGTTCAAATTTGCAGCAAAGTTAGGTAGATATTGCGCTATAAATAGGAAGAAAATCAACTGTAAATTTAAAAATTTTAAACTGCTAAAAGACTCAAAGAGGGAAGCGGTTTTTAGGAGAAAAGGAAGCGGTTTATTGAAGCCTATAATGATGCAGGGAGTTCAATTTGTCTGACTCCCGTTACCCGGAAATTATGGTGCAATCCCTATGAAAGATAAAGACTTTCGAATGCCAAAAGTCTTTATCCTACTTTGGCATTTAAAAACTCATATCGTCTGTGTTTGCGCCGTAGCTACCCGGTATCAGAATATTCGATAACCTGAGGTAAACCCCCAATTGTGCCCTGTGATAAACGATTTGGCTGAAAGACATGCTGATTATCGCTGCATTTGAAGATGTACTGTAAATGGCCTCTATCCGGTCAGCACCGCAGGTCGGACCGGACTCTTAATTGGTCGGTCTCAATCCGGTCAGCACAACAGGTCGGAACAGACTTTCAAACGGTCAACTTTGGGATTCACCCATCAACCAAAAATGCTTAGGTACACGACAGTTGAAAACGCAGTTTTAATTATACTGAGTAAGGTTTAAAACCTTGAACTGTAGATTTAGAATTGATATTTAAAGCATTCGCACGCTGTCAGACTGGCCTCATCTAAAAAGTGCTAGAAAAACAGCTCAATGGGCGTTAAAAAATCAAGGCTCTTTTAGCCGGTATCGTCTACAAATTATTTAGGTACTTGCTCCCCTAGCCAGCGGATTGATTTTAGCCCAATGAGTTATTTTTCAGCCTTTTTAGTTTCAGCCTTGATTTTTTTATTTCTTTTTGCATCAAGGCAAAAAGAAAATAGGGTGCAACAGTTGCAGAAAAGCTCTTTCAATAAAAACCTACGCTGTTTATAGATCACTATTTTATTCCTTGTTAAGTATAATGCTGCCATTCAATCAAAATCACAACATTCCTTTTAAGATTTAATCAAATCCTTGTTCGTATTTTTAACCATTCAAACATATTTCAATTCACACTGTTTTTATTTTAACCACCCATTTTATAACCACCAATTTTATTACATTGACATCCAGAATAGTCCCGCTCATCATTGCTACGGTGTTGACTTTTACGTTTACCAGTTGTGTATTCAAAAGGGTAAGTCGTTCTAAAAATATTACCTACCTGAATGCGGATACAGTTGCCAACAGGGCAGCGCAGGAGTTAAACGTATTTGCTCCACGAAAAAATGCAGCCCCAAAAGATGTATTTGTCTTTATCTATGGCGGCACGTGGAATTCAGGTAAAAAATCGTTGTATAATTTTTTAGGAAACCGAATGGCGAGAAAGAATGTGGTAACGGTGGTGATTGATTACCCTAAAAGTCCGCAAGCGAATTATGATGAAATGGCTACCGATGCTGCAAAAGCTATTAAATGGGTAAAAGAAAATATTGCACGATTTGGAGGCAACCCGGATAAGATATTTGTTTCGGGCCATTCTGCCGGCGGCCACTTAGCCGCATTGATTTCGGTAAGGGATGACTATTTTGGTAAACTGGGAATTGTCAATCCAATCAAAGGAACCATCCTGATAGATGCTGCCGGACTGGATATGTATAGCTTTTTAAAACAGGAAAATTATCCGGCTGATAATACCTACATCCAAACTTTTACCAACAATCCTGATAACTGGAAGGCAGGCTCGCCCCTATATCATCTTCATAAAGGGATGCCGCCCATGCTGATTTATGTCGGTGGCAGAACTTATCCGTCCATCAAAATTGGAAATGATCTCTTGGTAGCAGATTTAAAGAAGCTTGGTTACAATCCCCCTTATTATATTTTAGAGCGCAAGAAGCACAAACCAATGATCACCCAATTTCTTAATTCAGGAAATAGGCGGTATAAAGAAATCACCAGCTTTATGCAAAATAGTAAATAGGAAGACCGCTTTTTTAAATCAATTCATCAAATAAACCAATTGGCCGACTGATTAAAGCACTGCTTAATGAATTATGAGTAATGACTACTGGCTGTTCCTCTTCATACTTCTTAGCACAATGTTCTTCATTGTAAGAAAGAAAAAATTAACGTCCGGTGCAACAATCGTAGCGGCCGCAATGGGTTGTATTATTTTTTTAGGAACAGGCTTCACTGGTATCGTCATGATCGGTTTATTTTTTCTGTTGGGAACATTGGCAACTTCATTTAAACTAAATGTAAAGGAAAAGCTGGGTGCTGCAGAAATAAATAAAGGTAGAAGAACAGCAGGACAGGTTATGGCAAATGGGGGAGTGGCGGCCATAGCGGGAATATTGGCCAGTTATTTTACCACGCAGGTAGAATTGTTCGCACTGATGATGGCTGGTGCATTAGCAGCCGCAACAGCAGATACACTCTCTTCAGAATTGGGAACCTTGTATGGTAAGCAGTTTTATAATATCCTCAATTTCAAGAAAGATACCAGGGGAGAAAACGGCGTTGTGAGTTTGGAGGGTACTTTGATTGGAATGGCAGGAAGCGCAATAATTGCAACTGTTTTTTCAATTGGATACGGATGGGATGACCGGTTTTGTTGGATCATCATTGCGGGCACCACCGGAAATTTTGCAGACTCTTTTTTAGGTGCAACGTTAGAGCGAAAACAAATCCTGAAAAACGATGCAGTTAATTTTATCAATACGTTGGCAGGTGCTTTTACGGTATATATTTTAATTGAGTTTTTATAAATGGTTTTCCTTTGTAGGCGCTATTTTTTTTACAATTTTAATCAAATGACTTTTGTGAAATTGCGGTATAGTATTCTCTTTGGTTGCAACACTATTGCCGGGTTGTAAACAGCTTTTTTACATAAGCGTTCCTTTAGTGTTTTTCAGATGCAGGTGCCAATTATAAACATATTCGGCTTACATTTATTTTTCAATTCGGGCCTCATTGCGATAGGCTGTTTTTAATTGCTACTTTTGTTTGCAAATCATTTTTTATGAGCATTCGGATTTTTATTACCGGCGGAACTTTTGACAAGGAATACAATGAACTAAATGGAAGTTTGTATTTTAAAGACACCCATTTAAGTGACCTGCTCGAAATGGGCCGTAGCAGGGTTTCGGTAGAGATTAGAACGCTGATGATGATCGATAGTTTGGAAATGACGGACGAAGACCGTGACTTGATTTTGCACCAATGCAGAAACTGTGAGGAAGATCAACTTGTAATTACCCATGGAACAGATACCATGGAAATAACAGCCCAGAGGCTGGGAAAGGAAAATATCAACAAAACAATCATATTAACCGGCGCTATGATTCCTATTAAGTTTGGCAGCTCGGATGGCTTATTTAACCTCGGCAGTGCGCTGGCTTTTGCGCAGGCTTTACCTACAGGCGTTTATGTAGCTATGAATGGAAGATATTTCAATTGGGATAACGTTCGAAAGAATAAACAGACCGGCGTGTTTGAAGAACTGAAATAACTTCGCAGTCTTTCCTTATTTATCCTTTCCTTTAGGTTCGGCTATTAGCTTAAAGTACGTTGCTTTAAACCGGCCATTTACCAATTCGCCCTGTACTTCCGCTTTTTTGATTGTATTGCAAAAACCATTATTGGCATGTGCATCTCCTTGAGAATCGATATCGGCACCATCTAAAAAATAGGATTTGCCGTCGATTCGAATTGCCAGATTGCAGGCAGTACCCTTTAACCCCAGTTTACATTCGCCACAGGCTGCATCAACAATCTGGATTTTTTTTACAGGGTTAGGATTCGACTGATCTGTTTCTTTATTCTGGCACCATGCAGTTAAAATTGAACAGCATAAAAATACCAGGGTAACTAGTGGTTTCATAACATTGAATTTATTTTGGTTCAAATTCTGTAGATTAAATGTAGTGAATGTTTTAGAAGAAAAGCATTCAATATTAGATGTTTTTGTTTTGGAATTCCCCATAATATAGGAATCTCATTGGCATTTGCGCTGGTTTGAGCCAGTGCTAATTTTTTTAGAAGAGGCCGCATTAAAGAATGCCTCTCCTTCAATCAATCATTGAAATCTCCTTTAAATGTTTAACCAGTTATCACAGTTAGTTCGAAATTGAATTCCAACCTATAAGTCAATCCCCCTTTAGCTTGTTAGAAATTATAACGTTATTTTTCATTACAAGATTGCAGTTGATTTAAAATATTTTCGCCTCACCACTTTTAATAAATCAATCCATAAAGTACACACTAAGGCCACACCAATACAACCTGCCACCACATTCAACGAAAGTGAATTCAGCATGAAAAGATTCCTCACAAAAGGCACATAAATCAGCGCAGCAATAAAAAACAATGTGATACCAATGATAAGCGGCACCAGGTTATTCTTATAGGTGATCGTTTTAAAAATGGTATAGGTAAACGACCGGTTTACCAGTGTAAGAAAAATATTGCAAAACAAAAGAGTTATAAAAACAACGGCACGGATGCTTGCTTCGTCGCTGCCTTGCTGCATATAATAAAACCCAATACCCAGACAACCTGCCGTAATCATAAGGCCCTGAAGGATGCTGATGGAAAGTTGTTTAAGCGATAAAAAGGATGTACCCATTTTCAGTGGCGGACGAAGCATGATGCCTTTTTCCATCGGTTCGTTTTCATAGATGATGGAACAGGTGGGTCCCATTATCAGCTCCAGAAAAATTACATGAACTGGTGAAAATATATCATGCAATCGCCAGGCAAGCAGCAATGGTAAGGTTACGATGAGAATAATGGGAATATGTATGGACACAATGTATTGGATCGCTTTTTTAAGATTATCATAAATCTTTCTTCCCAATGCAACGGCATCTGTCATATGGGCCAGGTCATCATCTGTAAGAATCAGTGAAGCCGCACTTTTAGCCACTTCACTTCCCCGCTGACCCATAGCAATTCCAATATGAGCGGCTTTCAATGCCGGACCGTCATTCACGCCATCGCCTGTCATGGCAACCACTTCGCCATTTTCTTTCAATGCATTAATCACTTTCAGTTTTGCATCCGGAAACATGCGGGCATAAATATTTACGTCTTTAACCTGCGTCTGCAAAGCTTCTTTTCCCATGTCCATTACTTCTTGTCCTGTTAATACTTTTGTGTTGTGATCTAATTGAATTTGTCCGGCAATAGCAACGGCTGTTTCTGCATAATCGCCGGTGATCATCTTTACAGGAATGCCTGCATCACGGAATGTTTGAATGGTTTCAATGATATTTTCTTTAGGAGGATCCTGGAACGCCACCAATCCTAAAAATTCGAATACAAATTCCTCTTGCGATACCGGCCATTTTTTTTCTTTCCAGCTTCCTTTGCCAACACCCAATACCCGGAAACCCAATTTGGCATATGCCAATGATTGTTCTTCTATTTGTTTTAAAGCAGCGGCAGACAAATTGCTTTGCCGCATGATGCCCTCAGGTCCACCTTTTGCAGCAATAACAATCTCGCCCTTTTCATTTTTAAAAATATGCGTCATCATAGGCGGCTTGCCACCGATGGGGTATTCATGTTCCTGGATAAAGGATGTTCTCTTATCTGTAACAGCCGTTTGCTGGTATAATTCATGGATGGCTTTTTCCATCGGATCAAATGGATTGGTTTCACTGCTCCACATGGCATATTCAATCAGTTCCAATGGCAATGACGTGCTGCCCTTCACGGTGATAGATTGATTGGCAGGGAAATCATACAAATATTCAATGCTCATTTTGTTCTGCGTAAGTGTACCCGTTTTATCTACACATATCACCGTTGCAGAGCCAAGCGTTTCAACATACTGCGGCTGTTTAACAATGATATTATTTTTCAATAGTCTGAATGCACCGAGGGCTTGAAACGTACTAAAGGCAACAGGGATTTCCTCCGGAAGTATGCTCATCGCCAAAGTAAGACCTTGTAAAAATGACTGAATTAAATCGTGCGATTGATAGTAATTGAATCCAACAACAATTAAAAATGCAATTGCGCCTATCCAAACCATGCTTCTC
>JBBQKO010000263.1:0-5977 GCA_038327005.1 Chitinophagales bacterium
TTCTTTACGGAATTGCCCAGCATAGTAAAAAAGGCCGCATATCGTTTTCGCTTTCCCTGGTAATTGCTAAAAAGGCGGTAGTTGTTGTGGTTGGTATTTTGCGTTACAAAAAATCCAGGAGTCGAAATTAACCGGTATTCAAATCCAAAATTTAAATTAGGTCTGGGATTTTGTGTGTGCAGTATTTTAATCATTTGCTCCGTACCCGATGCAAGCTGGTAACCAAATTGGGTAAAGGGCTTGGTAGTTTTGAAAAAACGGGTATTCTCCAGACTAAAACGATATGCCTCAAAAGCGTGAAACCCAGCATCCCAACCGGGTTTTACAAAGGGAGAAAACACCATAGAATAGGCAGCCGCTCCATTGTTACCCAGGTATTGATGAGTGGCAGGCAATGGGAAATAGGTAGAAAAATCATTGATAGAAGTGTCCAGCCTGCCGCTCCGGATTGAATCAAGGTATTTAAAGGTAATGGTAATAGAATCCTTCGCATCATCCCTTTGTTCAAAACCAAGCTTATCCTTTTTGGAAGTGGTATCACTATTGGGATTATTGGATGGATTACCTGTTCTACCAGTGTTGCCCGTTCCGCCTTGCTGCCGCATCCCCCGTGGCATTTGGGCAGCAACAGATTGCAACAACATCAACAATAAGAAAGTAAATCCTAATTTATACATTCACTACAATTGAGCGATCAATTCTTTAAACAAGTACGTTAATTTAGGCTCTGCGTTATGGGCAGCTTCCAACACTTCTGCATGTGTAATTTTATTTTCTTCTTCCCGTATACCGATGTCGGTAATTACACTAATTCCAAAAACGGTTAATCCCATATGCACGGCAACTATCACTTCCTGTACTGTACTCATTCCTACTGCATCGCCGCCAATTACCTGTAGCAAGCGGTATTCAGCCCTTGTTTCAAAGGTTGGACCGGTAACACCACAATACACACCTTCTTTTAAATCGATGTTATTACCTGCAGCAATCAGCTTTGCCCGCTCTACCAGCAACTTACTGTAAGGTTCGCTCATATCAGGAAAGCGTGGACCAAATGCATCTATATTTTTACCAATCAGCGGATTGGCAGCAAATAAACTGATATGATCTGTAATCACCATCAGGTCGCCCACTTTAAAATCGACGTTCATTCCTCCTGCCGCATTGCTTACCAACAGGGTTTTAATACCTAAAAACTTCATCACTCGGATTGGAAAAACCACTTCATCCGTTGAATAACCTTCATAAAAATGAAAACGACCTGCCATCGCAACTACTTTCTTTCCACCCAGCTCACCAAAAATCAATTTACCGCTATGTCCTTCTACGGTACTTACCGGAAAATGAGGAATATCGCCATAAGGTATTTCTATTTCAACATTCATCTCCGCTGTAAAACTGCCGAGACCACTTCCTAAAACAATCCCTACAGATGGAGTAATGGGATGAATTCCCCGGATAAAAGCTACCGCTTCATTAATTTTGGTAATCATATTTTATAATAAGTAATTGATCAATGCATTTCCAAATAAAACTGACATCCAGCAAAATCAAACCTGTTGCTTAAATTAATGTCAATAAAATTTGTAAACGTTGTGCAAAGAAAGTAAACTAAACCCAAGGTTAGATTAAAATAATGGTAAAAAAATGGGGACGTGTCTGAGACGTCCTCATTTGTTTTTGGAAAATAAGTTTATTGCTTGCTGAATTTCCTTACTATCACAGCAACCGCCAACTGAATTTTCATAATATAAGAACCAGTTAAAATGTTATGTAAAGGGATCGGCTAAATCTGTATGTATCAAAAAAAACGGGACTATTTTTTTGACACATACTTTCTTATCTTCGCCAAAATTTTTACACATGAATCTCCACGAGTACCAAGCAAAAGAACTGCTAAAAAAATACAATGTGCCGGTGCAGGAAGGCATTGCCTGCAATACTGCCACTGAAGCTGAAGAAGCCTACCGACAAATACATTCTCAATACGGAAGCAAGTTTGCAGTAGTAAAAGCCCAGATACATGCGGGTGGACGTGGAAAAGGAACCATCGTTGGAACGGATCAGCGTGGTGTAGCGGTTGGTAAAAATGCGGAAGCAGTAAAACAAATTGCCCAAAACATCATCGGTGGTACATTGGTAACCATCCAAACCGGCCCCGCAGGTAAAATGGTGAATAAAGTATTGGTAGCACAGGATGTATATTACGAAGGTGCCAATCCTGTTAAGGAATTTTACCTGTCTATTTTATTAGACAGAGCCAAGGGCCAAAACGTGGTGATGTATAGCACTGAAGGTGGAATGAATATTGAAGATGTGGCGCACAATACACCCGAAAAGATATTTAAAGAATGGATTTACCCAGGTGGAATGCTACAGGCTTTCCAAGCTCGCAAAATAGCATTCAACCTTGGTCTTAGCGGCGAGGCATTTAAAAACTGCGTGAAATTTGTAACCAATTTATATGCAGCTTATGTGGGTTTAGATTGTGGAATGCTGGAAATAAACCCTTTGTTTAAAACCAGTGATGAAAAAATTATTGCGGTGGATTGTAAGATGAATGTGGATGACAATGCAATCATGCGTCACCCGGATATAGCCTCATTGCGTGATATTTCTGAAGAAGATCCTACTGAAGTAGAAGCAGGGAAATTTAACCTGAACTTTGTAAAATTAGATGGCAACGTAGGTTGCATGGTAAATGGTGCCGGTCTTGCGATGGCTACTATGGATATGATTAAATTAAGCGGTGGCGAACCTGCCAACTTTTTGGATGTAGGTGGTACGGCCAATGCACAAACAGTTGAAGCCGGATTTCGCATCATTTTAAAAGATCCAAAAGTAAAAGCGATCCTCATCAATATTTTTGGTGGTATCGTTCGTTGCGATCGTGTAGCCCAGGGTGTTATTGATGCCTACCAATCTATCGGCAATATTGAAATACCCATCATTGTTAGATTACAGGGAACCAATGCAGATGTAGCTAAAAAATTAATTGACGAAAGCGGTTTGAGAGTACAAAGTGCCATCTTGCTAAGCGAGGCTGCTACTTTGGTAAACAAAGCGTTGGCATAAAATTCCATTTCAGCATAAATTAAAAATCCCGTTTCAATTGAAACGGGATTTTTAATTTATGTAGGAACAGGCCGCGGCCTGTTCTGTTCCTCATTAATACCTTTTATCACAAAACCAATCGAATCCCATTTTATTAATGACCAATGCTGTATTGCAGGCAAAAAAACATGTGATATAATTCCCTGTTGACGGCAGAACAGGCCACGGCCTGTTCCTACAGGACATGATCGTTTATCACAAAACAAATTGAATCCCATTTTATTAATGACCAATTCTGTATTGCAGGCAAAAAAACATGCGATATAATTCCCTGTTGCAGGCAGAACAGGCCATGGCCTGTTCCTATAAATCCGCCATACGGGTTATGAAAAAAAAAGACGCCACCATTCGGCAACGTCTCCCGTTTAACACGATCCTCAAAAACAACTATTTTTTTGGCATACCCCGGTAGTCAAAAAAACAACATTGAACGAATGATTTATGACTTAGCTTTTTTATTGGCTTTAAATCTTAAATCAGCGGTACCATCTTTTTTCAACGGGCCTTTTTCTGTGGATGCTGCATTCTTATAACGATTGTCCGGTGTACCATCTTTTTTCAATACCACAACCTGTGTATTGGTTGTTTTAACAGTAACTGCTTCCTTCGCTTTTACCGGTGCAGTAGCAACCACTGCTGAAGTAGCAGGCTTCTTTTGCTGCGGAGTTGCCGCAACTTCTTTTACAAGTTTTGCCTTTACCACCGGCTTTGCAGGTACTGCCTGTTGTGCATTTGAAAAATGGCTGAACCCAATCAACATTGCTGCACCGAGAATTAATTTTTTCATTGTTGTGAAGTTTTTAAAATTTTAGATATTGTTTACTTTTTGTAGTACAAATGTATTGCCCGTTTTAAATCAGACAACAAGCTTAACCATCGCTTAACCGTGCAACAAACCTATCAAGACCAACTCAAACTGACTATCATCACTTTGGTATTACCAACGGACTAAAGAAACCTGATTAACCACCATTTAACTGAACGCTTCCGTTACATGCAATGTTTTGTTTGCATCTTTGCATTAACATTCGTTAATAAGCCACCCAATATGCGCTCAACAACTCTTAAATGGATCATTTTGATAACCACAATACTGATTGGCTTATTGGTATCGGCACAACTATTCTGGCTCAATAAAATTTACAAATATGACCAGAAGGAATTTTCTACAAGTGTAATAAAAAGTATCAAAGGTGTTTATGAAGACCTGGACTTAAGCGATTCCTCGGGAGCTGAGTTGCAACAATTAATTGAACAAACCAATATCAGCACTTTTCGTTTCCGGGTAAATAATGTTCCGCCAAAAGACAGTTTAGTAAATGCCGTCTTAAATAACCTCGAAGATTTTGGTGTTTTTACAGATTGCAGGCTCAGCCTCTACGAGCCTAAAACAACCCGTTATCTTTATGAAGCGTACATACCGTCGGCTACCTCTAAATACAGCAACAGCAATGACATGGATGCTCCTATTTACAAAAATAACTACCCTTATGTGCAGCTCTACTTTCCACACCGTAGTCAGTACATTTTAAGTTCGATGTCGTGGTGGATTATATCAAGTTTGCTATTGCTATTTATTTTAATTGCGCTTGGGTTCAGCATGTTTCATTTGTACCGTCAAAAATTTTTAAATGAAGTGCAAAATGATTTCATCCGAAATGTAACCCACGAATTTCAAACCCCACTTACTACATTAATGGTAGGGCTGGATGCCATTGCCAAACCATCTATTCTTAATAATCCTGAAAAACTGGATAAGTACACCCGGCTGATGCAGGGACAAACGGCTTATCTAAAACAACACATCGAAAACCTGATGAAGGTACTAAAAGCGGAAACACATGGACTGGCACCCGAAAGAGAATTGATTGTACCCAACGAATTAATTAAGCAGGTGATTGAGCAATTGCATGTAACTATTGAAGAAAAGAATGCGCAGGTACAACTGCTGCTGGAAGAAAACAACAGTAAAATAACCGCCAATAAAAGTGGCTTATTTACCGCCATTTTAAACCTGATTTCGAATGCCATCAAATATGCTCCTCATCCTGTGGTAATCGTTAAAACAACGGTGATCAATGGCATGTATCAAATTTCAATAAAAGACAATGGAATCGGGATCGAAGAACAATATCAAAAAAAATTATTTCATAAATTTTACAGGGTACCCACCGGTGATATACACAATGTAAAAGGACTTGGGCTTGGATTGTACTTTGTAAAAAAAGTAATAGACGAAAACAAAGGAAACATTCATGTAAAAAGTATTGCAGGTATTGGATCTGAGTTTGTAATTGAATTACCTACCCATTAAAATTAAATTGTTATGCAACCAATTAAAGCAACCATATTATTTGCAGAAGACGACAGCAGTCTTGCATTTATTGTAAAAGACACATTGGAAGAGGAGGGATACAAAGTAGTGCATTGTGCAGATGGACAAACTGCAATCGACACTTTTGACAAATCGAAATTCGACATCTGCATACTGGATATCATGATGCCCAATAAAGATGGCTATACGGTCGCAAAAAAAATAAGAAAGCAAACAGACGTGTTACCTATACTTTTTTTAAGTACAAAAAACCAGGAGGAAGACCGGCTCAAAGGATACGAAACAGGTGCAGATGATTACATTTCAAAACCTTTTAGCATGCCGGAATTGTTGAAAAAGATAGAAGTCTTTTTGCGCCGCAGTAAAAAACTATATGCAGATACCATTGCAGATTATACCATTGGTCAAATCCTTTTTTCTTTCATCAATTTAAAAATAACCACCCCAATCGAAACTTTCAATATTACCCAGCGAGAGGCCGACCTGCTAAAGTTTTTTTGCGAGCATCAAAACAAAGTGGTTAAGCGG
>JBBQKO010000264.1:0-5935 GCA_038327005.1 Chitinophagales bacterium
CTTCTCCTTACATCATTGATGGCTCTAAAAGCATCTACAGAACCAAATGTCTGTTCATTTAGCGCTTCTGCCAACATTAGCAATACATCTGAATACCTCAGTACAGTAAAATTATCTTCAGCATCAAGAAAGATGGCGGTAGGCGTCGCATATTTTCTCTGAAAAAAGACTTCTGACGGACCGGATCCAATCCTTCCGATTGTGGCATTACGTCGGGTATCAGTTGGCGAAAACGCATCAAACAACTCCCTTGTTACAACACCGTTTCCTTGTCCGGTTGTTGGTGTTCCTAATACATACATGGCATTAATTCGTTGAGTTGCAGGTGCCATGCCCTCTACAAAATTACTGCCCTCTCGATCAGCCCCTTGGCCCGCTTTGAACTGAATTTCAAAGATACTTTCAGCATGATTAGCATTAGAAGCTCTAAACACATCTACAATATTAGGCAGCAAATTATAACGTCCCAATGCAATCACCTCTCTTAGTTTGGCTGCGGCCTCTGTGTAATTTTTTTGTGTTAGATAAACTTTTCCAAGCATTGCTTTTGCGGCCCCACGGGTAGCCCTACCAATGTCATTACCTGTGTATGCCAGCGGTAGCTTTATATCTGCCGCAGTTAAATCCAAAATAATTTGTTGGTACACTTCTGCAACAGGCTGACGTGAAATTCTGAAGGAGTTTAATACAGATTGCTCTTCCAATACAATTGGTACATCACCAAACAAACGCACAAGGTTGAAATACATGGAGGCTCTTAAAAAAAGGGCTTCGCCTTCATACTGATCTTTAAGCGTTTGTGCAAACTGTACATTTGCTATCCGGTTAATAACTGTATTTGCTCTCCCAATGGCACGGTATGAGAATTGCCATTGGTTGTTTAAATGGGCGTTATCCTGCAATATTCTAAATTCTTCTACCTGGTACCATATTTCCCCGAAAGCGCCGGCCGGTGCATTTGTGTACGTGTTGTCAGTACTCATCTCCATTAATGCCCACGAGGATTCACTATAAGAACGACCCTGCAATACATCATAGATACCAATTGTGGCCAAATTGAAATCCGAAGCCGTTTTGAAAAAAATTTCGGATGTCAAAGACGATGGAGGCACTTTATCCAGAAAGCTCTTTTTGCAGGATGCAAAAAAAACAATTACTATTATTGATAAAAAAAACTTGTTTCTCATTCTACTTTTTTTTAAAGTTAAAAATTTACGTTTATTCCAAATTGCCAGGTACGTGCAATTGGATATCCTCCTAAATCGATGCCTTGAGCAACTGCCTCATTACCTCTTTCATTTGTTTCCGGATCGTAGCCTCTATATTTTGTAAACGTATGTAAATTAGCCACTGAAGCAAATAGTCGGGCTGAAGGAATTTTAAATCGGGAAAGCATTTTCTGAGGAAATGTGTACCCTAGAGAAACGTTACGAATGCGAAGGAATGATGCATCTTCAACATAGTAGGAGGAGAAAAAATCCGGACCTCCGTTTCGAGTGTTTTGAATAGCACGGGGCGTTTGTCCATCACCAGGATCTTGCTCGGATTTCCAACCATTCCTTGTTAGTGCATGTTGATTTAAGTTACCTGCATTGTTAGTCATCCAACGAAGCGGCAAATTGGCCATCTTGTTGCCAGTAGTTCCGTTTATAATTATATTTAAATCAAATCCGGCATAGGTGAAGTTGTTAGTGAACCCAAATACAAAATCAGGTAAAGGACTGCCTATAAAGGTTCTGTCATTATCGTCAATTCTCCCGTCTTGATTAATGTCCGTCCATTTTACATCACCTGCTTTAGCGAAGGGTTGAATTTTAATTCCGTTTCTGCCAACATATGCATCTGCCTCTGCTTGTGTCATAAAAACGCCTTCCCGTACACGTCCAAAGAATTGCCCCATGGGCCTTCCTACTTCCGTAACAGCTATTTGATTAATTAGCGAAGCACTTGAGGCAAATATTCTGGTTCCAAATGCGCCCAGGTTCAGTACCTTGTTTTCATTGTAAGAAAGATTAAAGCTGGTATTCCATGAAAACTTTCCTCCTTTAATGTTCTCAGTTGTAAGTGCAAGTTCCCATCCTTTATTTTCCACTTTACCAATATTTTGTAATGCAGAATTGAAGGAGCTCGACGAGGGAATCTCTACATCCAACAACATGTCTTCGGTTGTATTACGGTAGTAGTCCGCAGTAAGGTTTATCCTCCCTCCCAAAAAGCTTATATCTGCACCAATATCCCATTTGTAACCAGTTTCCCAGGTAAGATCAGGATTAGCAATAGTTGATATTGTAAAAATATTGAGGTTGTTACCTAATCCGCCTCCACCTACATATTGACCAGAGGACAAAAGCGAATAAGTCTCATAATTACCAATTTCAAAGTTCCCGGTTTTGCCATAACTTGATCGAAGCTTAATTTGACTGAAAATCTTTTGTTTCTTCATAAAAAGCTCTTCTGTCAAAACCCAGCCAATAGCAGCAGAGGGAAAAGTACCCCACCTGTTATTGGCACCAAAACGGGAAGAACCATCACGCCGCACTGATGCAGTCAGTAGATACCTACCGTCATAGTTATAATTTACTCTGCCTAAGTTGGAAATCAGGCTCCACTCGTTAACGGAAGTAGCACCTTGATCGGACGGCCCAACAACATATTGCAGCAAATCGTTAGGTAAAGATGAGCGACCATTGCTCATCCGCTCACCGGCAAAATTTTGAGCGGTGTAGCCCACCAAAGCATCCACCTTGTGCTTTCCAAAAGAGCGATTAAAATGTAAGGTATTTTCATTTAACCAGCTTATACTCTCTTGAGCAGAGGTTTGAGCTGCGGCAGGCGCAGCGGGTGATGCTCCTCTTGCCCACCTAGAGCTTGTAAAGTCACGAGAACGTTCGTTTAAATAACTAATTCCGAGGCTGGTTCTAAAGCGCAAACCACGAATAATTGTATAATCAAAAAAAGTATTAGCAAGCAATCGACCGTTGGTGCGTTTACGGGTTGCTTCTTTTATTAAAGCTACCGGGTTGCCAACAGTACCCAAATTCATATCGGTTCTATTCAGTTGTTGTGTATAGGTTCCATCGGGATTATAAACAGGAATAGAAGGCGACATTACCAATGCGGCTGTAATAGGGCTGCCCTGGTTAAAATGTCCTTGCGTGTTTACAAAATCAACATCGGCAAAGGAAGGTGATAAGTTGACACCAACCTTAAGCTTTGAGGTTAATTCGGCATCTAAATTCAGGCGAAACGAATAGCGACTAAGACCGGAGTTAATGACAATGCCCTGCTGATTCATGTAACCGCCACTAAACATATATTTTACTTTATCCGAGCCCCCGGTTATATTTAATTGGTAATTGCTCATTGGCGCTTTGCGAAAAATTTCATCCTGCCAATCAGTGTTAAATGGGATAGCAGCAGGATCTAAAAAGTAATCAAATACTCTAAAATTACCTCGTTGTGCGTTGGGGGTGGAGAGATACTGATCTGGAGTTTGTGCTGCCGGTCGTAAATCTACGCGATCATTCCAGCCGTTATTGCGGCTTTCAACGTAAAAATCGGCGTATTCCCGACCATTTAATAAAGGTATTTTTTTCCCTAATTCCTGAAACCCTGTAGATACAGATAAACCCACATTTGCTTTACCAGATTTCCCCTTCTTTGTTGTAATCAATATGACACCGTTTGCACCTCTTGAACCGTATATGGCAGTTGATGATGCATCTTTTAAAACTTCTATGCTTTCAATATCTTCGGGACTAATAGTGGTTAGCGGACTGACCTCATTGGCGTAAACGTTACCAATAGGGAATCCATCCACCACAAATAAAGGCTGATTGTTTCCGATAGTACCAGCACCTCTGATTCGGATAGTTGCACCGCCGCCGGGATTACCAGAAGTCTGGGAGACCTGTACACCGGCGATCTGACCTTGCAGCTTTTGGTCAAGATTAGTAAGTGGAACCTGGTTTAAATCAGCTCCTTTGAGTGTGGCAACTGAACCAGTGATGTCTTTTTTTCGTTGTGTGCCATACCCAACTATAATAACTTCTTCACCAACCGCATTTTTTCTGACCAACTGTATAATGAGGTTGCTGACATTACTAACGGAAACTTCCTGTGACATGAAACCGCTGTACGAAATTAAAAGTATAGACTTTGAAGATGGAACATTGATTGAAAAAAGGCCATTCTCATCACTTAATGTTCCAATATTGGTACCTTTCACCTGAATGGAAGCACCTTGCAATGGCTTGCCGTTGTCTTCTAAAATCTTTCCCCCAAAAGGTGGCAAAGATTCATTTGATTTCTTTCGTTCCGGGTCCTTACTATCTGGATAGATAACAATTACTTTCCCAATTTTTTCTATAAAAATTAAGTTAAGTCCGGTTAAAAGTTGTTTTAAAACCTCTGTGACGTCCCTGTCCTTAACCTGGATACTTACACCGTTCTGTAGTGGAACAATCTGGGTGCTGTAAATAAAACGGTAAGTTGTTTGTTGTTCAATCAACTTTAAAACTTTTTCCAACTTTTCATTGTGTACATCCAGGGTAACAAGCTGGCCGGAACTTCGTGCAGCAACCTGGAGGCAAATTAAGAGGAGAAATACTGAGATTTTCATAATACAGGCAATTCGTTGAATGGTTTGCCTATGAAGTTCATAATTGCGAAATGCAAAATTCATCATAGCTTTACAGTGTTTAGGTTAAAAAAACAATTTTAGAATCGCCCCGCTTGAACGGGGTGGTAACATTTGAAAATTGGACTTGACCAAGGGAGAGTGTAACAGCACTCTCCCTTATTTTGGTAATTACTTGCTAATGGTTATATGGGTGCTTTCAATTTTGTATGTAAATTTCTTTGAAAGACTTAACAGGTCGAGAATTTCACTTATACTTTCTTGCTCAAAGATTCCATGATAAGTATATTTACCCACCTCCTCATCTGTGATTTTAATTTTTAATCCAAACTGTCGTTCCAAAACTTCCACAATTTCCTTTAAAGATTGGTCCGTGAAAATCAGTTTATTCATAACCCAGGCTGTTTCTCGTACTAGTGAGTCATTGACTTTGGTGATTTTATTGACTTCCACCCTAGGCAAAGTACTGGTTTCGCTTTTAAGGGTGTTCTGGTGTTTAGAAATAATTAATTTTTCATTAGGCAGTAAAATCACTTTTTCCGACGCTCTGTCATTTTGAGTAACTTCAATTTTACCGTGAATCAAAGAGGTCTCAATGGTTTCATCCTGATCGTAACTTTTTACATTAAACGCAGTTCCCAAAACTTTGATATTGATTTGGCCGGTGTGTATGATGAAAGGACGGCTTGAGTCTTTAGCAACATCAAAGAAAGCCTCACCGGAAAGAATCACTTCTCTTGTTTTGCCTCTAAAATCAGATGTAGTAATCAATTTAGTTTCTGAATTTAGCCATACATTAGTACCATCGGGTAGTTCCAGCTTTGATTTTGAACCCTTATTTGTTGCAAACGTGTTGTGGTATTTAGTTTTTTCTGCGGGGGGGGCAAAAAGATAGGCAACTAACGAAATTATGATGATTATAATGGATGCAGCCACCCAGTAGAAATTTCTTAACTTCTTTTTTTCAGTCATTGGAAATACCAACTCTTCCGTCTTTTCATTTGCCTGGATTTGCCTGTTATTTAACTGCATTTTGACAAAATGCGTTGCGTATGCTTGTTCGGAATCAAGTAATGCTTCTTCCGGAAATTGGATACCAGCATTGAGATACAAATATAAATCTTTAAGGTCTTCATCGGCTTGAATCAATTGTTCTAACTGGTTCCTTTCTGTATCAGAAATTGTCCCTGCAAGAACTTTCATTATTAAATCTTCTACTATCATTTTCATAATACTTATCGTACATAAAATAAGACAACCGGAATTTGAAAAATCATTACTATAATTAAATAAATT
>JBBQKO010000265.1:0-5915 GCA_038327005.1 Chitinophagales bacterium
GTAGATGCGTCCTGGCCCCAAACCCTTACATCCTGTACACTTGCGCCAAACGTTAACCTGTCCCATTTGTAACCAAAGTTTAGCCTTGTACGCTGTGATGTAAATGCAGCATTTTTTGCTCCTTTTAATACCAGGTTACCAAATCCGTTCCTGATCTCAGTACGGGTTCTAAGCTGGCCAGTCAACGTAATTTGTGCCTTTAAGTTTTCACACTTTACAAAACATAAAAGCATTAAAAAATTAAAGGTTTTTTTTGTTAATTTTTTACTCATAATTTTGTTTTGGTTTTAAGTTGTTTGCAATTTGAGATCTAACTACCCCGGCGCCGAGCTTCCCTTTCGATTGTCGGGGTTTTTTTATTTTGTAAATGGTAAAAGGTCAATGGTCAATGATGAATGATGAATGGTGAATTTGGAGTTGATGTTTTGAAATTGATTTCATTTTTTTTAGATTTTTTTTAGATTTTTGTTCAGATATTTTGCATTGGCAAATCACTTTTCACTTTTGCCATTTCAACAGTCACCTGTATAAACACTTTCCCATTTTCTATTTTTACAGGATAGGTTTTTATTGCACATTCATCTCCACTAAGACATTGCCCGGTAGCCAATGAAAAAGTTTTTTTATGAAACGGGCACGCTACTTTTGGTTCATTCTGTTGTGTGCCAATCATACCGCGGCTCAATGCCATTTGCTGTTTGTGCGGACATTCATTTTGGGTTGCATACCATTCATTTCTACGGGCAAAATGAAACAACGCAATTTGAGTGTCTTCATATTTTACACAAACACCTCCGTTAGCAGGTACATCTGATGCATTGCAAGCTGCAAACCAAATAAATGTTTTTTCTTCTATTAACGTTAACATCATATAATTTTTATATAGTTATATAAATCCCGCAATACCGGGTTACCTCTTTTTTCATATAGCAAGTGGGGTAATTTATTCATTGCTGAATAAAGGAGCAGGCAATCGTTAAGTGGCCAATTTTAAAATCGGAAGGCCATTAAAGAATAACAACCAATCGTGTGTTTTATAATCAACGGCACAGTCAGTGAAATTGATTATTATAAATATTAAAAAAGTTCGGATAAAATCTTACAAAATCTTTTTAGTACGTACACTTTAATTTTTACTTTTACTTTTTAATGGTAAATAAAAAAGCACTTTTATTTCCAATTCAACGCCTTCTTTTGGTCCCTCATCAACTCAAATTTCACACTGGGATCTTTAACTTCCGGGGCATTCACAAAGTGAGAGAAGCGCTTTCTGATTTCGGGATTTTCAATTGCTTCCTTCCATTCACATTTATAACAATTTACCAGTACCTGCATTTCGACTTCCCATTGGGCGGCCATTCCCAGGCTATCATTCAATATAACATTGCGCAGGTAGTCGATTCCGCCTTCCATTTTATTTAACCAGGTAGCTGTTCTGGTTAAGGTATCGGCAGTTTTTATATAGAACATTAAAAAACGGTCAATGTATTGGATGCATGTTTCGTCATCCAGATCGGTGGCCAATAATAAAGCATGCTGTGGTTTGCTGCCACCATTTCCGCATACGTATAAATTCCAGCCTTTTTCTGTGGCGATGATACCAAAGTCTTTACTTTTAGCTTCAGCGCATTCCCTTATGCAGCCACTTACACCACCTTTTAATTTGTGAGGTGAACGTAAACCACGGTAGCGTTCTTCAATACGAATGGCATAACTAACGCTGTCGTGTAGCCCAAACCTGCACCAGGTGCTACCTACACAGCTTTTCACAGTTCGTAGCGATTTTCCATAAGCGTGGCCGCTTTCAAATCCGGCTGCAATTAATTGTCCCCAGATATCGGGTAAATCACCTAAATGTGCGCCAAAGAGATCAATGCGCTGGCCGCCGGTAATTTTTGTGTATAGATTGTATTGTTTGGCAACCTGCCCGATTACAATTAATTTATCGGGCGTAATTTCTCCGCCGGGAATGCGTGGCACAACAGAATATGTTCCACCTTTTTGAATATTTGCCAGGAAACGATCATTGCTATCCTGCGCCGTATCGTTACCCTTCTTTAAAATCATTTCGCCCCATAAACTGGCAAGGATCGATGCCACAGGTGGTTTACATAATTCGCATCCATCGCCGCTGCCCAGTTTGTCCAGTACTTCATCATAAGATTTTAACTCATGCAATTTTATAAGGTCAAACATTTCCTGCCTGCTGTAATTAAAATGTTCGCACAATGTATTGCGTATATATTTCCCCTGGCTTTTCATAGTGTACACCATCAGGTCTTTTACCATTGGTACACAACCGCCGCAGCCAGTACCCGCTTTGTTACATTTCTTAATGGCATCTATTGTTTCGCAACCTTGCGCCGACACTGCATTGCAGATGTCGCCTTTGGTAACACTTTCGCAACTACAAATCACCGCATCGTCCGGTAAACTTTGAACGCCTTCACCCGTATCCCCATCGCCGCCTCTTGAACCCAAAATAACATCTTCCGGATTGGGAGGAAGTACCACTTTATTTTTACATGTTTGTAATAACATATTGTACTGATCGGCATCACCTACAAGAATGCCACCCAGCAATTCTTTTCCATCAGCAGATATATTGATTCTTTTGTAGATACCTTTCATATTATCTTCAAATACTACGGTTCTTATATTTTCACCCTGTATAAACGGATCGCCAAAGCTGGCCACATCTATACCAATTAGTTTTAGTTTGGTGCTCATATCGAAAGCGGAAAAAGCGGCCACCCCGCCACCCAAAGGGAGAATTACCGAAGATCCTTTATAACCGGAGGCTTCATTTAAACTGGATTGTGTTACCCCGGCCATATTTTTTACTACCACTTCGGCCATTTCATAACCCGGTGCCACCAGGCCATAGATCATTCCCTTATGCAATGCACATTCACCTATTGCAAAAATTGAAGGATCGCTTGTTTGTAATTTGTCGTCAACCACTATGCCGCCACGAATACCTGTTTCGAGGCCACATAGTTTTGCCAGTTCGTCCCTTGGTTTTATGCCCGCAGATATAACGAGCATGTCTACACCAATGATTGTATCATCAGAAAACTGCATACCGGTAATGACATCATCACCCAGGATAGCACTTGTATTTTTATTGGTATGAATGGTGAGCCCCAACGTTTCCAGCTTATTTTTTAAAATAGCCGAACCGGCATCATCAATTTGGCGAGGCATCAGGCGAGGCGCAAATTCTATTACCTGTGTGTTGGAAATTCCAAGGTCGAGCATTGCTTTGGCAGCTTCCAGGCCCAATAAGCCTCCTCCGATAACTGCACCTGTTTTGGCCTTTTTAGCATGAGCCTGCATCATTTCAAGGTCTTCTATTGTTCTGTATATAAAAACGCCTTGTTTTTCTACACCGGGTATTGGTGGAACGAACGCCGCCGAACCCGTTGCAAAAATCAAATAATCGTAAGCCGTAGAAATGCCTTTGTGAGAATATACCATTTTAGCATTACGGTCAATGCTTTTAACCGGATCGCCGAGGTGAAGCTGTATATTATTTTCTGCGTACCATTCTTTTCCGGCGAGTGAAAGATCATCTGCAGTTTTACCTGCAAAAAACTCACTTAAATGTACACGGTCATAAGCAGGGCGAATTTCTTCACCAAATACAACCAACTCCAAATTATGGATTTTTAATATAAGTTTTTCGCAAAACTTAAACCCAACCATACCGTTTCCTATAACTACTACTTTCATGGTCATAAATTAATTATTTGACAAAAAGTAGCAAGCAGTTATCGTATTATATTTATTTGCATTTAATATTAATTTAGGATTAAAGCGAATTTTACCCACCAATAATATTATTTACATCATAAAAGTAAAAGTATATTTTGAATAAATAGTATATTTGTGTTTTATTATTTAAATATTTATAATCTTAATGTTTACAATTTATGAATAATGCACTTCTTTCTCTGGTAGGAGCAGGACCAGGTGATCCAGAATTAATTACGTTAAAAGCAATCAGGACAATCGGTTCTGCACAGGTAATACTTTATGATGCACTCGCTAACAGCGATTTATTAGATTATGCTGCGCCTGAAGTAATTAAACAATTTGTTGGAAAACGTTTTGGTTGTCATGCTTTATCCCAGCACGAAATAAATATGCTGATTATTGATTATGCGTTATCACACGGACATGTGGTCCGCTTAAAAGGGGGCGATCCATTTGTATTTGGAAGGGCACAAGAAGAAATTGAGGCTGCCCGCAACGCTGGTATACCCGTTCAGGTTATAGCAGGAATATCAAGTGCACTTGCAGTGCCGGCAGCGCAAATGATACCGCTTACCTGCCGGGGTGTTAATGAAAGTTTTTGGGTTACAACAGGTACTACAAAATCTGGCGAAATATCAAAAGATATTGAGTTGGCTGCACAATCATCTGCCACGGTCGTTATTTTAATGGCTATGAGTAAACTGGAAGCAATCATGGAATTGTTTTCGGTATATGGTAAAGGCAATACGCCGGTAGCCATCATACAAAATGGTACTACCCCAGAAGAAAAAATTGTTGTTGGTAAGGTAAAAGATATTGCCTTTAAAGCACAGTACGCTGGTTTAACGAACCCCGCAGTTATTATAGTTGGTGAGGTGGTGAAATTTCATCGCAGCCAGTTAAACGGGATTGTTCATTCAAGTGTTCCGGTAAAGTTAAGTTTGGCAGAAAAAGGATAAAAATATTGTCAAAGTATAATTACAAATTACCCGCCTGATAAATGATTTTAAATCAACTAAACAGGGAATGTTTTTTTTGAGTGAATGGAAAGCAGGCTTTTAGATTTAGAAAAACATTTTCGATTATTCGATAAAACTGCTAAATAAAAATTATCCGATGTGAAGGGAAATAATTATCTGCGGTTCAGCAGCAACATACTTTCTGCCATTATCCTGGCTATTATTTCTGTAAAATGATCTTCGAAGAAAAGAATCAACTCCTTTCTGGAAGTATTTCCCAGTTGGGAAGTATTAATTTATAAGGCTCATTTTTGATGATAAAGCTTTCGTAAAAATCACTGTCCTTTGTAATGAGTACAAGGTTTTCTTTGATTGAAAGTTCATTGATTACTTTATCAGGTGTATTATTACCAAGGTCCAAATCAATCGTATGAATACAGTAATAACTTTGCTAATAAACACTTCTTTTAGTGATGGCGGCAGTTGTGCATCTAACAAAAATTTCATGCTGCTTTTATTTCTGCGTATTTATGCTTCATGCTTAAAACAGCATACTGCAGACATGCCTGGAAGTCTTCTTTCTCCAGGTCGGGAAACTCATTTAGGAGGTCTTCGATTGTGTCCCCGCCTGCCAGGTATTCAAGCAACCCTTCTACGGTGTACCGCAGATTCCGGACGGTTGGTTTGCCATGCGCCAATTCCGGATTGATAGTTATTCTGTTAAGTAATGAATCTGACATACTTTTAATTTAATAAATAAAGTTACAAATTAAATGGTACAAGTATTTTTAAGCGTAAAGAAGATAGTTTAATCGTTGATTTCGGGGGATCTTTTTGACTAAATGAAAGTAGGCGATTTTTGATCTTAAAACAACCGCTCAATTAAAGAATTGTAGTAGGAATCTTTAATCCTTTTCCGGGTTGTGCAATGAATTATATGATTTCAATTGCTGCTGTACATATTCCACCAGGTGAAGGTTTTTAAAATCAAACCATTGCTCCCGTAAAACAGGATAATCGGCTAACAAATATTTGAATTGCTGAAAAGGTTTCTTCAATTGTATTGCATCCAGAAATTGGTGTTGAATTTTCACCTCTTCAATATTGTTGATAAATGTTTCCATCACCCTAAATGACTCGAATGATTCCAGTGATTGAAAAGCAACAAACTCATCCGGGGAAGATTCTACCTGCTTT
>JBBQKO010000266.1:0-5882 GCA_038327005.1 Chitinophagales bacterium
CTCAAAACCTGCCGGTAATTGCAGAACTAGCTAATCTTAATCCAGATAAAATAAAATTGTATATTTTGTTGAGAGATGAGAATCTTGAACTGATGGATAAATATCTTACGAATGGAGCAAGGGCGATACCCAAACTAATTACGGTGAATGATACTTTGGGGGAAGATGCTTTTGTATGGGGCCCAAGACCGGCTAATGCACAGGAATTGCTAACTGCCTGGAAAAAAAAATCTGAAGGAAAGACATGGGATGAGTTTGAAAAGGAATTACATAGCTGGTATGCAAAGGATAAGACAACTTCAATTCAGGAAGAATTTATACCTATTTTTTCAACATTAAAATAGCCCAACCCGCTTACTTTTTATTTTATAAATTGCCAGGTATTTAATACAGCTATATATCAAAAATGCGATTTAATGTTGCTGAAGATTGGAATTTATATGAGCCCATCATTTTTAAGATTATAATAGCAATACCTGTTAAACCAACCGTTCCGTTCACAAAATAAATTATAAAATGAGCAACTGTTCAAATTGCAATTGCAGTATTTCGATGAATAAAAGAAAACGAAAAACTTTCTGGACGTTTTGCAATATCAAAACTTTAATTGCAGCCGGGATAATGATTTATTAGCTGTTTACCAAATTACTATAGAAATAAATTACCATCAAAAAAGTTAATAGCCTATAATTCTGTAAGGAATACTTATTAGACGAGTCTTAATAGAAAAAGTAATTATGAAAAAATTTATTCTTTCTATCGCCATTGCTGCCGTTGCAGTTTTAAATGTTAATGCACAATCAAAGTATATAACCAGAACGGGGCAGGCTACTATCTTTTCGCACACAGATGCAGAAGATATTTCTGCCACCGACAATACTGTAACAGGTGTGGTTAATGCTGGCAGTGGAGATATTGCTATTTCGGTTCCTGTTCAAAGTTTTACGTTTGTTAAAGCGCTGATGCAGGAGCATTTCAATAACTCCAACTTTATGGATTCCAAACAATATCCCCGGATGACTTTGAAAGGAAAAATCACTAACCTTGCTACAATTGATTTTTCAAAGAATGATAAATATGCAGCAACGGTGTCCGGCGATTTAACAATAAAAGGAATCACTAAGCCAGTAACAGAAGCTGCAACTATTGAAGTCAACAATGGCAAGATAATAGTCACCAGTAAGTTTGTTGTGAAAGAAATCGGCTCCTATGGTGTAGGAAAACCGATGGGCAAAAAGAAAAATAATGTAGCGGATCACATACAGGTTACCTATAGCGCAGTCTATGAAAAAGGCGATGAATAAAATAAAATAAAATGCAATTTCCAGGTTTTAAAAAGAGCTGCATTCCTATTTACAAATGCAGCTCTTACTTATAATCGCCTGTAAGTATTTTAATAGTTCCCGTATGTAATTGCCCGAAGTTTACATCAGCGTATCATATTATCAATGTTTTTTTAATACCTGTTGAGAAAGATCTTTCTGGAACAAATAAACTTGTTTCTATATTGAATGGTAACACAAAACGAATGTAAAGAAGGCTACCTGTAGGATTGATTTATTTTCAGTAATGGTTTTGCCTTTTCAATGGCGGGGCCACCAAATGAAGCGACCATTAATGTAACAAAATTGAAAATAAAATAAGCCTCCCGTAAGGAGGCTCATTTATCAAACACTATATATTGGTGGCTAGTTCAATTGAATAAACTGCTTTTTTAAAAAAAGACAAAGCGGCTATACACCCAGATACGTTAGCTTACTTTATCCCCTAACAATGCGGCATCAAGGTCTTCCCCAGGAAGCGTTATGATGGTTTGTGTAACCGGATCCCATTGAATTCTTCTTCCCAGTTTATACGACAACCCTGCCATGTGCGCTGATATCGCTTCTTCAAATCCTTCTTTGATAGAGCAGCTTGGTGTACCACCATTTCTGATACAACTTAGCCATTCTCTTAAATGAAGAAACGTGGAGTCAACACGCTTGCCATCCCGGTAGGTCCACAGCAAACCTTTGTTGGCAAAGTATTTTGCGGTAGCAGATGTAACAGCATCGGTACCATTCACGGCCGGGTCATATTGATAAATGGGAACACCGGCTTCAATGCGTTCTTCTTTTATGAGCGCTGCATACTTGGTGGATTGCGGATCGGCATATACCGTAATGCGGTTACCCAGTTCCATGCTACCGTCGTGCCCCATCAACATGGTGCCTCTGTCAAACTGGTTGCCAAGGGTTGCACTGTAAACGAAAGACATTCCTTTTTCTTTACCCTTTTCCTGGCTGTTGCCGGTACTAAAATCAGGGTACTCCATATTCACCTGTATCACATCCGGCACATTGCGGCCATCTCGGTGAGTGTAAATGCCGCCAGAAGCTGTCACCGAATTGGGGATGCCCATCTTCACGATACAATTGATACGGTCGTAATCATGGGTAAGCAAATCGCCTGACAAACCAGAACCATAAGCCCACCATTTACGCCAGCGAAAGAAATGTTCCAGATTAAATTCTTCCATAGGCGCATTGCCAATAAACTGTTTCCAGTCAATCGTTTTAGGGCTTGCCGTTGGTGCTATATCGTATTGCCAGGCACCGTTATCATCATTGCGGTTGGTGTTGGTTGTAATTAAAGATATATGACCGAGAATATTTTTTTTGATGATATCCTGCGCTGTTAAAAAACTTTGCGTCTGGCGGTGCTGGTGACCTAAGGCAAAAACCGTTTTTGGATTTTTTAGCACGGCGTCTCTTAAGGCGTATGTTTCACTGATGTTGTGCGTCATTGGTTTTTCAACATATACATGCACACCAGCATTGAGGGCTGCCATTGCGATGGGAGCATGCCAATGGTCCGGCGTTGCAACTACTATCGCATCCACTTCCCCGCTGTTGATTAGTTCATTATGGGTGAGGAAACGTTTGATCTTATTATCACCTGCATTGAAAGACTCCAGCGCTTTTTCTGCCCTTGTATCAAATATATCGCAAATGGCTGCCAGTTTTATGTTCAGGTTTTCCTGGGCCTTAAAATCTGTGAGACGGGTGTCTTTTGGATTGGCTACTAAAGCCGCCTGCATATCTTTAAGCCATGCGGTGCTGGCAAAACCAAGTGCACGGCAGAGTTGTTCGCCACGGATGCCAAATCCTATTATGCCAAGCCTGATTGGTTTACCGCTCATGGGGCCGGTGGCAGGTGGGGGCGATGCTTTGATATCCAGGGTTTCAAGCAGAAATTGTTTTTCACGCTTTGCAGATTCAGTAAGGCTGGCACCGGCATACCATACGGCTCCAAATAATGGTATTCCTCCCAGTGTTTTTAAGGCATCCCGCCTGTTCCATTTTTTAAAATAATTATTTTCGTTTGCCATGGTGTTTAAGTTAAAT
This sequence comes from Chitinophagales bacterium, assembly GCA_038327005.1. Classification (GTDB taxonomy): domain Bacteria; phylum Bacteroidota; class Bacteroidia; order Chitinophagales; family Chitinophagaceae; genus Ferruginibacter. The sequence continues at coordinate 3,387 of JBBQKO010000266.1, forward strand.
TTGGTTTTACCTTATTTTTTAAGAATAAATTTTCCAGTCCGAATACAGATACCAGCGGAAACAGGTAGATCACAAACAGTGCTGCCATCTCTATTAAGTTTTTGTTTACTACCCAGTAGCTACCTTCTGCCGGACCTTGTGGCAGGCTTGAAAATGGCGGATGTGCCAGGTAGTACATCAGTAACAGCAATATGCCTGCAATGCAGCCCCAGCGTATCTTTAGGCCAACAAGCAGGCTTAAACCCACAAATATTAACCCTATAATATTCAGCATGTCGATGGTGCCTATAAGTGATTCACTTGCAAGCCAGGCAAAAAACGGTTTTAGAATAGAGGCACTTAGTAAATACCCCTTTGATGTCCAGGCTGGATTGTATGCCTTTATGATTCCTTCATAAAGAAAATGCCAGCCGATTAAAATGCGAAGCAGCACCAAAGCCCTGCTTTGCATTGTCGTGAGATTTTGATTGTTCATATTGTTTGATTTATTGGTTGCTCATTTATAAATTTATTACCGTTCCATTTCTAAGTTTTGTTCCATCTTTTTAGAGCTAAATGTTTTCATTATTCCATTGTCGTCATAAATAAAAAACACTTCCAGGCCAAGGTCTTTATGCTCCAATAAAAACTGACTTGATTGTTCCAGGCCCATCACCATAAAAGCCGTTGCGTATGCATCTGCCGTCATGCAGTTACCGGCAACCACTGTGGTACTCAGCAAATTGTTTTTTGCAGGATATCCAGTAAACGGGTTAAGGATATGGGTGTACTTTTTTCCATCTTCAATGTAAAATTTTTTATAATTACCAGACGTGGCCAATGACTCATCGTGTATTTTAAATGTTGCCTTTAATGCAGCTTCATTCGGCGCTTCGGTTGGCTGTTCAATACCGACTGTCCATGCGCTGTCGTTTTGCTTTTTCCCTTTTGCTCTTAGTTCTCCACCCACTTCTACCAGGTAATTTTTTATACCATTCTTTTCAAGAAAGGCTGCAAGTACATCAACCGTGTAGCCCTGCGCTATTGCATTAAAATCAAGCATTACATTCGCAGCGTCTTTCACCAGCTTTCTGCCATCTAACCTTACTTTTTTATAACCCACATATCGTAGCAGACTGTCAATCAAAGGGGCTGTTACTTTTTCTTTTTTCTTAAATCCAAATCCCCAGGCATTTACAATCGGAGCCACGGTTATATCAAACAATCCATTTGTTTTTTGTGAAACTTCCATGGACTTATTAAATACATCTGTAAAGAAATTATCCACCAGCACAGTGCTGTCATTTTGATTGATTCTCGAAATAAGGGAAACCGGAAGATAAGTAGAAAGAGAAGTGTCAATTTTTTTAAAAATAGAGTCAAATGCTTCCCGGTAATTTGAATTAAAGCCAGCGAGGTAGGTGATATTGTAGGAAGTTCCTTGTGCAGCTCCGGATATTTTAATGGTATTTTCTACTCCTCGTTTACAACCAGTGGAAACTAAAAAAGTAACAAACAGCAGCAGTATAATTTTTTGCAAGGGATATTTCTTCATCGTTATTTTTATTGAATGAGTGATGCGATAAATCAAAGCTTATGCAGGTGCTTTAAGTGGAAAGACATTGCTGTGCAACAATAAATTTTTGTTTACAGCAAGCTTAATACAATTTCTAAAAAAAATATATTCTGTAGATTTATTACTTTTAATTATTGGACAATAAAACTTTAGTAGTATCCATCCGGAAATGGGTAAGTAAGGAGTGAATTGAGATGGGCAATTGTTTAACCGCATTTCGGAAAATGTTTTATTTCACCGGAAAATTGAGTTGCGGATGCAAAGGTATATTGATTTTATGATAACTGTAAGGGAAAAGGCTAAAAACTGTCTATAAAATAAAAACATTATGAAATCGATTATTTCCGGTCTGTTGGTTGCGACAGCAATTGTAGTTTTTGCCTTTGCACCTAAATCAAAATCCAAGTTTGAAAATAACACCAGTGACGAAAACGGGGAAGGTATTCAATTTATTGAAGCTGATTGGAGTAAGGCTTTAGCAGAAGCTAAAAAGCAAAACAAGCTTATTTTTCTGGATGCCTATGCCACCTGGTGTGGCCCTTGCAAACTCTTAAAGAAAAATACTTTTCCTGATAAGGAGGCCGGCGAATATTTTAACAGCAACTTTATAAATGTTGCAATTGATATGGAAAAAGGTGATGGTCCGGCTTTATCAGAAAAGTTTTCAGTTAACGCATATCCAACATTAATAATAACCGATGCCAATGGCAAGATTATTACCGTCACACAAGGTTACATGAAGCCAAAGCAACTGATTCACTTTGGAAAATATGGCATTGCACAATCTAAAAAAAAATAGAATGAGTACATTATTAAAATCACTTGGATTATTTACCTATGAAAGGTATCTAAAACGTTTTGAGGAATGGGTAAAAAACGGGGAAACAAGTTCACTGAATCCTTCACAGGTATTAATAGATTTTACAAAACTGAATCTTGCA
>JBBQKO010000267.1:0-5859 GCA_038327005.1 Chitinophagales bacterium
TCAACTATATTAATCTGCTTGAAAAACCAAAAGGTATCATGATTAATTTTCATTGCCTCAATATTTTCAAGGATGGCCAGAAAACGTATGTAAATAAATTTTTCAGAGACTTGCCTGAATTTTGATTGAACCACATAGATAGATAGGAAACATAGTTTTAAGTAATGCGATTTAAGGGAACAGTATGAACCTATTCGGGATATTCTTTCGATTATTTAAATGAATTTTGCATGAACCACATAGGTACATAGGAAACATAGTTTTAATAAAAAACTTTCAAGCGATATTTTATTTGATCTCTTTTCGATGTTTTCTATGTACCTATGTGGTTTAAAGAAACAGTTTTAATTATTTTGTCCTGGAATCAATTATGTTCTTTTCATAAACCTTTTCAGGTTATTCTTGCGCTATACCCATGAACTTTGATTGAACCTCTTAGGTACATAGGAAACATAGTTTTAATAAAAAACTTTCAAGCGATATTTTTTTTTGATCACTTTTCTATGTTTTCTATGTACCTATGTGGTTTAAATTAATAAGCAGCAACCAAAATGGATTCACTCACACATATTGCCCTTGGTGCCTGCATGGGAGAAGCATTTGCAGGCAAAACAGTTGGCAGAAAAGCAATGCTTTGGGGCGTTCTGGCGCAAAGTATTCCCGATATTGATTTTTTATCGGCACTCTGGATGAATACCTCCGAAGGGTTATTAGGTCACCGGGGTTTTACCCATTCCCTTTTATTTGGTGCCATTGTCTCGCCGCTATTTGCTTTTTTTGCAGAGCGCTGGCACCGCCCACACAATATCTCTTTTAAAAAATGGCTGGCGTTTTTTGCTGCGGTAATTTTTGGTCATCTGTTTGTTGATGCCTTTAATAATTATGGGGTAGGATGGTTTGAACCTTTCAGTCATTATCGCATCTCGTTCAATGCTATTTATGTGGCAGACCCTTTCTTTTCGGTGTGGCCGGGAATTGCGCTGGTTGCATTATTGGTGATCCGAAGAAAAGATCCGAAGCGGAAATTCTGGTGGAAGTTTGGTCTGGGCATGAGCTTTCTATACCTCTCCTATTGTGTGGTCAACAAATTAAAAATTAATGCGGAGGTACAAAAGGCTTTTGCAACACAACAAATTGATCATACCCGTTATTTTACCACACCTGCACCGCTTCAAAACTGGCTGTGGTTTGTAGTGGCAGGCAATGACAAAGGATACCATGTAGGATTTCGCTCAGTGTTCGATTCAAAAGATAGTATAGCATTTGAATACTTTCTGCGAAATGATTCATTGCTTGCGCCGGTGTTGAAAGATGAAGACATGCATCGACTGATTTGTTTCTCCCAACAATTTTATACGGTTGAAAAATATAGTGATACGCTTGTTTTTAACGACCTCCGTTTTGGCCAGGTAATTGGCTGGCACAACCCAAAAGAGAAATTTGCTTTTCACTATTTTCTTCAATATCCAGCCGACAATGCATTGGTGGTGCAACGTGGACGATTTGCCCAATGGAACCAAGAGGTGATCCGGTCTTTGGTAAACCGAATCAGGGGAAATTAACTGCGTTGTTTAAAGTAAAACGTAAATACATTGAAAGTGAGCCGGAATATTTCATACGATACCCACCTGAAAAATTGCCTTAAAATATTTTTTGAATGACTATGAATTTCACGGGTGATGTACAAACAATCGTTTGCAATAATTTCATCGATCGTTTGTTCAACATGCTTTGCAAAAGTTGCATTGTTCACATCCAGGTTTAATTCAATGCTGGCGTAAGCGCTGATATCATTCACATTATACGAACCAATGGTCATCCATTTACTATCACATACTGCAATCTTTCCATGTAAGATATTATCCTGGTATTCGTAGATCTCCACCTTGTTTCGCAACAGCCAGTCATACATAAACCGTTCGGCATTTTTAGCAACCACCAGGTCTGATTTTCCGGCCATAACAACTTTGATTTTTACGCCTCTTTTTACAGCACGCTTCATAGTTTTCCGCATAATGCTGCCGGGTAGAAAGTAACTGCATAAAATGGTTATTTGCGATTTAGCACCCAGCATCATTTCGATATATGTTTTTGAGATTTGATTTTTTTGTCTCACCCAATCATTGCGCCGCATTCTTACATCCAACAACTCAAATGAGTCTGATGTTGGCTTTGATCCGGATTGTGTACAAGGCTCCAAAATGGTTGTCTTAGTGTACCCCTTCCAGGTTTTCCAGCACAACGCACACAACTCTTTTACTATGGCGCCTTCTGTAAGCAATGCAAAATCAAGCCACGCTGGTTTGCCCGGCAAGTCGTTGTAATGATTGCTAATATTGATGCCGCCCACCATGGCAATTTCATTATCCACCACAATCACCTTATGGTGCATCCGTCTTCCAAAATAAAAATTATTGTTTTTAAAAACGGGTTCAAAAAAACGAAAGTTGATACCACTATCCGTCATTTGCCGGATAAAGGAAGTTGACATAGATTGTGAAGCATATCCATCTGCCATTAAATAAACCCTCACCTTTCGCTGCACCGCAGCTACCAATGCATCAGCTATTTTACGGCCGGTATCGTCCTCATCAAATATGTACACCTGCAGGTGAATGATTTCTTTTGCCTCCCGGATGATCTTTTCCAATAAATTAAAATATTCAGTACCACCCCGGATGAGTTTAACCCGATTGTTGGGGATATAGACAGATGCTGATTTACTCTTTTTAAAGGCAGACATAAAAACAAGCTAATCAAAAAAAATAAGATAAAATATTTTTTACCAGTCTATTTCATTGTAAAACCAGCGGAGGTACATTGATTCTGTTTCGGAACATCCAGCTTTTTATTACTTTCGCATATGAATTCGAGGAACCGCAGAATTGAGAAGAAGACAAATACCAATCCCAGGCTAAAAACCCTCACGTTTAAGGATCGCTTATCCGCACTTCAAAATGTCCCAAGATTTTTTAAACTGGTTTGGCAAACCAGCCCCGGCATGACGCTGGTCAGCGCTGCATTGAGACTCATACGGTCGGCAATTCCGTTGGCTGTCTTATATGTAGGAAAACTCATCATCGATGAAGTCGTTTTATTAAATTCCGGCAAAGGCAGTCTTTCAAATGATGCATTGTGGAAATGGGTGGCCATCGAATTTGGATTGGTGATATTATCGGATATCCTTAGTCGTGGCATCAGCCTGATGGATGGCTTATTGGGTGACCTTTTTTCCAATCACAGTTCTGTAAGGATCATGGCACATGCTGCTACGCTTGACCTTGACCAGTTTGAAGATTCTGTATTTTATGATAAACTCGAAAGAGCCAGACAACAAACGGCCGGCCGAACGGTATTGCTTTCACAGGTAATGAGCCAGGTGCAGGATACCATTTCGATGATCTTTTTAGCAGCCGGATTAATCGCATTCAATCCATGGCTGATATTGCTATTGTTTATTGCAGTAGTACCTGCGTTTTTGGGCGAATCGCATTTCAATGACCGAAGTTATGCGCTTACCCGTGGACAAACCCCGGAACGGAGAGAGCTGGATTACCTGCGCTACATTGGTGCAAGTGATGAAACAGCCAAAGAGGTAAAAATCTTTAACCTGTCCGGTTTTATAATCGATCGCTTTAAAAAATTATCAGGCAAGTTTTACATCGACAATAAAAAACTGGCGTTCAGGCGTTCAGGTTGGGGAACCGTTTTTGCAATGGTGGGCAGCGCAGGTTATTATGGCGCCTATGTTTTTATTTTGATAAAAGCAATCAATGGGAGTCTTTCAATAGGCGATCTTACTTTTCTGGCGGGTTCATTCAGGCAAATGCGTAGTTTATTGGAAGGCATCCTCAACCGCTTTACCAGTATTTCTCAAAGTGCAGTTTACCTGGCAGACTTTTTTGATTTCTTCGATATCAAACCAAAAATAACCGAGGCAAAAAATGCGAGGCCATTTCCAAAACCAATCCTGCAGGGCTTTACTTTTGAAAACGTTGGCTTCCGGTATATCAACTCCGAAAATTGGGCCAACCGCCATTTGAACTTCACACTTCATCCGTCTGAGAAACTTGCATTGGTGGGTGAAAATGGTGCAGGCAAAACAACGCTTGTAAAATTACTGGCCCGATTGTATGACCCCAGCGAAGGAAGAATTTTACTGGATGGATACGATCTGAAAGAATACAACCTTGAGGAATTAAGAATGCAGATCGGTATTATTTTTCAGGATTATATCCGCTACCAGATGTCGTTTGCACAAAATATTGCCATCGGTAATATCAATGAAAAAGACAACCGTGACCTGATAAAATTGGCGGCACATAAAAGTCTGGCGGATGTATTGGCAGAAAAATTGCCCAATCAATACGATCAGCCGCTTGGTCGCCGGTTTAATGAAGGCACCGAATTATCCGGAGGCGAATGGCAAAAAATTGCGTTGGCAAGAGCCTACATGAAGGAAGCTCAATTATTGATTCTGGATGAACCAACTGCGGCGTTGGATGCAAGGGCGGAATACACCGTATTTCAACGTTTTGCTGAACTCACTAAAGGCAAATGTGCGGTACTCATCTCCCATCGCTTTTCAACGGTACGAATGGCTGATCGTATTTTGGTTTTGGAAAAAGGAGAGCTGATTGAAATTGGAAGTCACGAAGCCTTATTGGAAAAGAATGGCCGCTATGCTGAATTATTTCAACTGCAGGCTATGGGGTACCGGTAGTGATGAATGATGACCCGATAGCTATCGGGTGGTGAATGATGAATTGTGAATGGTGAATGATGAGTAGTGAATGATGAATGGTGAATGGTGAATGATTGATGATTGATGAATGATGAATATTTAGTCAATGTTGTTTACTTAACAAATTTATCATCCTTATTAATTAAAATTCTATTAACAATTATGTGGCATTACCGGTGTTTTACGGACTCGTATAAAACGTGCCGGAAATTTTCAACAAAAGCAGTTTACTGTGAATTCTAAAAAAATATAATCAAAAAATAAAAATGGATCTATCAACCATAAAATTTGTAGCAGCAGATATGGATGGCACGCTGTTAAATGCCAACCACGAATTGAGCCTGAATTTTTTTCCTGTTTTTGAACAAATGAAATCAAAGGGGTTATTGTTTGCCGCAGCAAGCGGACGGCAATTCTTTAACATTGAAAATAAGTTTGAACCCATAAAAAACGATATCCTGTTCATTGCTGAAAACGGCAGCTACGTGATGTATAAAGGGGAAGAATTGCTGGTTCAGGCAATGGAACCAGCCATTGTTCACCAGCAGTTATTAACCGCAAGAACTTTACCGGATGTGTACACCATTCTTTGTGGAAAGAAATGTGCCTATGTAGAAAGCAATGCGCCGGAGTTTATGAAAAACCTGGTAATGTATTACGATAGATATCAACTGGTGGATGATCTAATGCAGGTGGAAGATGACCAGTTTTTGAAAATTGCACTCTGCGATCTGGCTGGATCAGAAAAAAACAGTTACCCCAAATTTAAAAATATGGAGGAACAGTTGCAGGTGAAAGTATCCGGTTTTATCTGGCTCGATTTATCGCACAAACTCGCCAATAAAGGAAGAGCCATTGAAGTGGTACAACAAAAATTTGGCATCAGCAGGGAGGAGACGATGGTGTTTGGAGATTACCTGAACGACGTTGAAATGATGCAGCAGGCTTACTTTAGTTACGCAATGGAAAATGCTCATCCGGAGGTAAAAGAAGTTTCAAGGTTTCGGGCAAAAAGCAATGAAGAAAATGGAGTAACCGAAGTACTGCAGCAAATGCTAAACAAGATGAAATAAAAAATATTGGCTCTGGCAAAAGCAACTAATTATAGATGGAAC
>JBBQKO010000268.1:0-5819 GCA_038327005.1 Chitinophagales bacterium
GATACTGACGCATTATCCAAAAACAATTGAAACCTCATTGGCAATTACCGAGCAGGAGGCAAATATATACGAGGAACAATTGAATCGGGTAAATATCAGCGACCTGGTAAAGCGACTAATAGAACAAGTTTCTTTTGAAGCGAGGAGCAGCGAATTTGTTGATAAGAAAAGTGGCGTAAGTGCCAGGCTTACCATTGCTGCTTATGAAAATGCGGTGAGTGCGGCAGAACGCAGGGCCATTATTAACGATGAAAAACAAACACAGGTTTGGATCAGCGATTTGGTGGGCATCATTCCTTCTATTACAGGAAAGATAGAATTGGTGTATGAAGGCGAACAGGAAGGTCCATACCAGGTGGCATTTAATTTATTGGAAAAAGCAACCCGTACCTTATTCAGTCAATATTTCCCTAACCCCGATACACTTAAAAAGAAAAGAACGAAAGATGCTGCTACAGAAGAAAATCCTTACAAGGCAATCACCCGCTGGTTTGACAGTGGTAAACACCTGGATGTATTTTTTGAAACCAAAGATGAAGACAAAGTTCAATTGCTTTACAAGGTGGATGGTTTGCATGCAGTGGTAAAAAAATATTATAAAACCGCCAGTGAAACCGAAAATGCTTTGTTGATGGAATTTGTATTGCATGGCCTGGCTGCTTATTCACTCATCAGTAAAAAGGTACTGGATGGTAAAATTGAATTTAAAGATTTGATGGGAAGTATGCTCAATATGGGGGCCCAGTCTTTCGGCGATGATGATTTAAATGACAACGATTTTAATTAAACTATTTCAATAAAGTTTACATCTTTTCATAAAGAGAGTTTATATCTTTTTAAAAAGATGTAAACTCTTTTTATGAAATTTAAATAATATTCACCTCCCGTTCAAGCCCCACCCCAAATTTTTCCTGAACGCTGTTGATGATTGAAGTACTCAACGCATAAATTTCCGCCCCGCTTGCATTATCATAATTTACCAATACCAATGCCTGCTTTGCATGACAACCAGCATCTCCTTTCCTATAACCCTTCCAACCGCATTGTTCAATTAACCAGCCGGCAGCAAGCTTTACATTTCCATTCGGTAAAGTGTAACCAACCATGGCCGGAAATTCCTTTTTCAGTATTTCAAAATGCGCAAACGGCACTTCAGGGTTTTTAAAGAAGCTTCCGGCATTGCCGATTACCGCTGGGTCAGGCAGTTTGCTGCTTCGTATATTGATTACGGCCTGAGAGACTGACTGTATGCTCAATTCGGTTATACCCATCACTTCCAGCTCTTGCTCAATTGCACCATAAGAAGTATTGAAAATAGGTTTTTTATAGAGCCGGAAAGTAACACTAATGATCACAAACTGATTTTTAAATTTTCGTTTAAATACACTTTCCCGGTAGCCAAATTCACAATCCTTTAGGTTGAACGTTGCTGCCTTTTTAGTCTCCAGATGAAATGCTTCCAATTCATAAAATACATCTTTTATTTCTACTCCATAGGCACCAATATTTTGCATCGGCGATGCACCCGTATTGCCGGGTATCAACGAAAGATTCTCCATACCAGCCCAATTATTTCCGATGCAATGAACCACCAGTTGGTGCCAGTTGACACCTGCGCCTGCTTTTACATACACATGCTGTTCATCCTCTTTAATTAATTCAATACCGTGTATTTCATTTTTCAAAACAAGCCCATCATAATTTTTAGTAAGCAACATATTGCTGCCACCGCCAAGTATCAGCATGGATGGTTGATGGTTGATGGTTGATGGTTGGTTAAATTCAAGGAGATCATTCAACTCATCTACATTGGTAAATGTTGAGAGATACCTTGCGATAACATCAATACCAAATGTGTTATATTTTTTAAGGGAAATATTTTCTTGAATCATAATGCTAATTTGCTAATGTGATAATGTGCTGATGTGCTAATGTGATAATCTGCTAATGTGCTGATGTGATAATGTGCTGATATGCTAATGTGATAATTTGCTGATGTGCTAATAAATACACACAATCATTTCAAGAAAACAGTTTTGAAAATATTCTGTATTATTATTTTACCATTTTGAATTCACAGTAATGCTCACGCTCGAAAAAATTAGCACATTAGCAAATTAGCTAATCAGCTAATTAATTGGCATCCACATCCGCAATCATCACCACACTTTTAAATTGCCGCTCTGCCAATATCAGGTTGAAATGATTTTTAATTAATTGTTTGTATTGCTGTATCAGTTTCATATCAAGCGGTAATTTTATCAACAGCTCCATCAGGTATTGATTGCGAACCCTTGCTACCACAGGCGCTGCAGGGCCTACCACAAAATTGTTTAAATCTTTTTGTAAGGCTGCTCCAAGCTTGTGCGCCACTTCATCTACTACCTCTTTTACTTTATGCTTTAATGTTATTTCGATTATTCGACTGAATGGCGGATAAAAAAACTGCCGCCGGTTATTGATTTCAAACTCATACAATTTTTTGTAATCATGCTGCTCTACAAATTTCAAAACCGGATGATTTACCTGCGTTGCCTGTATCAATACCTTACCCTGTTCATCCTTTCGTCCAGCCCTCCCACTCACCTGCTCCATCAATTGAAACGCTCTTTCATTCACCCGGAAATCCGCAAAACTTAATAAACCATCCGCATCTAAAATACCCACCAAACTCACCTTCTCAAAATCAAGTCCCTTCACCACCATTTGTGTACCCACTAATACATCTATCCGCTGTTGCTCAAACAATTTGATCAGGTTATCATGCGCCGATTTCCCCCTCACCGAATCAACATCCATTCTGGCTACCCTCAACTTTGGAAATTCCTGTTCAATCATCTCTTCAATTTTTTCAGTACCAAAATTTTTCTCCATCCAGTTAACGGTGCCACAGGCAGGGCATTCGGTAATTTTAGGATAAGTAGTGCCACAATAATGGCAATGCAGTTTGTTGGAATACTTATGCAGCGTTAACGTAACATCGCAATTTTTACATTGCGGCAGGTATCCACAAGTACCACAAATTAAATAAGGTGAATAGCCCCGCCTGTTTTGAAACAAAATGACCTGGCGGCCATTTTCAACCGTTTGATTGATGGCTTCTTTTAATTGGGGCGACAACATCACTTTGCCTTTCTGTACTACTTTTCTGGTATCAATCATTTCAATGGTTGGTAAATGTATTCCACCAAAGCGCTCATTCAACTCAACCAATCCATATTTGCCTTTTTGCGCATTGAAATAAGTTTCGATTGAAGGGGTAGCGCTCCCCATTAATACTTTTGCATTAAACAGGGAAGCATAATAAGCAGCCGCATCCCTGGCATTGTACCTGGGAGCCGGGTCCTGCTGTTTAAATGACGGGTCGTGCTCTTCATCGACTATTATCAAACCCAGATCTTTAAACGGCAGAAACAGGGCACTGCGGGCACCCAATACAATCCTTGTTTCGCCGGTCTTAATTTTATTCCACAACTCTACCCTTTCGTTGTTATTAAATTTGGAATGATAGATGGCAATATTGCCACCAAAATGTGTTTGCAGCCGCCGAATCATCTGTGAGGTAAGTGCTATCTCCGGCAATAAATACAGTACCTGTTTGCCCTGCTGGTAATATTCCTCAATCAGTTTGATGTACAACTGTGTTTTGCCACTGCTGGTAACCCCATGCAATAAACAAACATTTTTTGTTGTAAAACTTTGCCTTACCTGTTGTAATGCCGTTGCCTGGGCAGCACTCAATTCAAAATTAAGGTCCATCGCTTTGGGCATTGTTCTAATCCTATCCACACTACGTTTCTCAATGCGCAAAATCTGCTTATCCGCCAGCCCTTTTAACTGTGCCGCCGACGCACCGGATTTCTTCAGGAGTGCAGACTGCGTTACATCGCCTTCCGTTTTACTAAGATGCAGATAAGCCAATAACAATTCCATTTGCTTGGGAGCCTTCGACCAGTTATTTAATAATTCACTCAATTCTTTCTCAACGTCGTAGATGGGATTTAGCAAAATAAAATTCTCCATTTTGCTTTTATACCGCTCACTTAAAGCTTCCCAAACAATACAGACTTTTTTATCAATCAGTTTTTTTATTACCGGATATACATGTGTTACATCCAACACCTGCTGCACCTCGGTTAAGTTCAATTGCTTTTTAATCAGCAACGCCTCCGCTACCACATATTCATCCCCATCCAGGTCCATAAAATCATCTCCGTATTCTTCATTGAATAATAAAATAGTTTCACTGCTCAATTTAAAATGCGCCGGTAGTGCTGCTGCCATTACTTCTCCTTCGCTGCACATATAATAATCACTCATCCATTTCCACAATGTTAATTGCTCCGGATAAAGCAGGGGTTCATCATCCAGTATGTTTAAAATATCTTTGGTTTGGTAAGGCGGGGCTTCGTTGGTGATTGATTTTACAATACCAGCATACCTTTTATTTTTACCCAATATCACTTCAACCCTACATCCCTGCTTTACTTTATTGACAAATATTTCTGGTACCGAATAAGTGTAGGTGGTAGGTAATGCAAGCGGCAGAATAATTGTTGCATAAGAGTGGTATCCACCCCCGTCTCCTAAAGGGGAGTTATTCAACGATTCTGCTCCTTCAATTTTACTTGATGGAATATCGAAAAGGGGTATTTGATTTTGATCACTCATTTGGCAATTTTTCGCTGATACTTTTTCATATCCTTCATTCTTCATTCTTAATTCCTAATTGATAGTAATGTATCATTTCTCATTTCCCTCATCCCCTATCCAACTGGCTTTGTAAGCAATTAATTTCTCTTCCATCAATCGGTACACTTTCTCCTTTAACATCGTTACATCCTTGTTAGTTAATCCTGCCACAGTTATTTCTTCAAGATACACCGCTCTGGACCTTCCTGACTTTAATGAGAAAATATTTTTGTAATTCAACCGATCATAGGTATCTAAAAACAAAACCGGCCTAATCGGCGTTTGCGTTTCAATTGCAATTCTAAAAGCACCATCATAAAAATCTTTTAATGGTTCGCCGGTCATGTTAAAGGTTCCCTCCGGCGCAATTACAACCGAAATTCCTTTACGGATAACTGCTTTTAATTTCTGTACACTTGCTGCCCTTTTTGCTACACTGCTTCTGTCAACCATTACCACCGCATTACGGTAAAAAAAACCGAATACAGGAATTTTCGCCATATCCGACTTCCCTAAAATTCTGAAGTGCTGCTGCCGGATGGCTTTCATAATAATTGGTATATCCATATAAGAAATATGATTGAACACAAAAACATATTGCCGGCTTTGATCATGTGGCACTTCAAAAAGGTTTCGGTGACGGATTCCCCAAATCACCATCATGATATCGGCCCACAACTGGCAAATGTTATATATAATATTACCTCCACGTATTTTACCGAAAAACGAAGCGATGATCACGAAGGGAAACAATAATAACATAACGGCTATAAAAAGAACAAAACCATACACAGAAAAAACCACCCTAAATGAGGAAATTAAATATTTCATAATCAAAAGCGAATATAATGTGTTTACCTCTTAAGCGAATATTGAACTAATTTTAGGTTCTTCTTTTATTTTTTCATGCTGACAATCAAGCAAAAACCACTAAAACCCTAGGGTTCCCCAAAAATCCTTTGTAGAAATTATTCAATTTAAATTCAATTCCCTTACCTTTGCCGTCCTAAATTTTGGTTATATGTTAGCAGTAGTAAAAATAGCAGGTCAACAGTTTAAAGTGAAAGCGGGCGATAGCCTGTACGTGCCTCGTATCGATGGCAATAGTGGTGACAAAGTTGAGTTTT
>JBBQKO010000269.1:0-5743 GCA_038327005.1 Chitinophagales bacterium
CTGAAGGTAATATGGGAGCTGGGATTTCGTTTGCTGATTACTGGGTAGTAAAACTATTTCCTGAAGCGTGTATTACTCCCGTTATATTTTACGCCGATACAGATGGTGATGGGTTTGGTGATGCAACAGATTCGATTTCAGCATGTGTACCCCTGATGGGATACGTTTTTAACAATACAGACTGCAATGATACGGATGCAACCATCTATCCGGGCGCACCTGAACATTGTAATGGAATTGACGACAACTGCAATGGTCTAAAGGATGAAGGATTAACACTGTTTACTTTGTATCTTGATGCAGACGGCGATGGCTACGGCAATACTTTAATCGATACAATAAGCTGCCTAACTGAAATCCCGGGATTTGTTTCGGATTCCACCGACTGCAATGACGAAGATTATGATATACACGACTGGGTTATGTTTTACACTGATGCGGATGGTGACGGCTTTGGTGATGTCGCCAATGCAGCATATTTCTGTTCGCTGCTACCGCCTGCCGGATATGTAACCGACAGCACAGATTGCGACGAAACTAATCCCAATATTTATCCCGGTGCATTGGAGATATGTAATACGATTGACGATAACTGCAACAGTGAAATTGATGAGGGCCTGCCATCCAGCATATTTTATGAAGACTCCGATGGAGATGGTTATGGAAATGTCTTGATAGATACGATAACCTGTTTGACTTTTATTACAGGGTATGTTTCTGACTCCACCGATTGTGATGATACAAATCCTGCAATTAGTCCCGGCGTTCTTGAAGTTCAAAATGGCATCGATGATAATTGTAACGACAGCATTGATGAAGGATTTGTTGACGTTGAAAATGGTGCACAACTTGATTTTGAAATATATCCCAATCCAAACACGGGAGAATTTTACTTAGTATTTCAAAATAAATGTATGAACAACTTACAGGTATCAATAGCTAATCTAGTTGGGCAAACAATCTATTCCCAGATTTTCTTATCAACCAATAATATATTTATAAAATTGACTGAACCGTTTTCAGGTATAGCAACAGTAACCATAAAGTGCGACACAGAATTCATCCATAAATTGGTGGAAATAATTTAACTTCAATTCATCTTCATTTAATAACAAATGCCATGAAAGCAAAAACACTATTTATCGCCTTCATCATTTTTAACCGGCTAGAAGCACAAGTTAATTCTTTGACACTATCAGGGGATTTATTACCGATTTATGACGTTTTTTTAACCGAGCCAACAACGGATAATTTATTATTGTCTTTTACTCTAAGAAATACAATTCCAGCAAACCTGATTTTTTCAAGCCCCGATGGAATCACCGGTGCAGGTGCATTTAGATCTTTATCGATAGCTGATATCCCATTTGCAGTTAACACTTTAACCACCCAATCGGTCGGTGGTGCCAAAACATTCACAAGTGACTTGACAGTATCAGGTACTGGAGTTAGGTTTTTTGTTCCCAAAGGCACTGAATCTGCTCCTTCCATATCGAGTTCACTAAACCCTACTAATGGATGGAGTTTTAAATCCAGTCAAATATTAATGTCCTTTTCAAGTAACTACCATTTCGGATTTGATAATGAAGGAAAATTCGCCACTTCGAATATACCCAGCGAATTGCTGTTAAAACACGACTTAAATGTTTATCACGATGCAAGTTTAGATAGCGGTTCTCCTCAAGACGGTGGTCTTAATGTAACCACTTACGGAACTGATGCCGACTTAAAGACCTCCACTTTTACTGGAAGAACTGCCTCTGGAACATTTGCCTCTCCCCACGCCACTGCACAAAATCAGGCTATGGCAGAATTTACTGGTAAGGGCAATTGTGGTGTTGGCTGCTCAGGAGCCGACGCTAAAGGTTTTGAACCTTCTAACAAGGGAGTATTTGGAGTATATGCTTCACTTTCACATACATCAACATCTCAACCAGCATATTGTGCAATCCAGACAACAAAAATAGATGAAATACTTGATCACTACAGTTTTTTAGTTGACCATGCAGGAAATGCTGGTTTGGTTTATAAAACGTCATCAGGCCCAGTATTCCACACTTCTACTCCTTATGGATGGGATACTGGTACAGGTTATAAAAATCGTTTTTTCTCGATAGAATCTGAAACCAACACCTCAGATGCGGGTCTACTTATTCAAAATGGTGGCAGCACCAGCGGTGGTACGGCAGGTATTAATCTTTGGTTTGATAACGATGCGGATGTAGTTTACTTAGATAATATAAAAAGCACTTCATCTATGAGGTTTAGGTCTAATACTGCAGCGGCCGGAAGCTCAACCACTAATATGACAATTAATACCACAGGTGTAAATATTGGTGCTGATGCATCGCCTGATAATCTTTTTACAATTGGAAATTCAAGTGAATTTCAAGTGTCAACTAGTGGGAAGGTTGTTAAATATGATAACACCTCGACCGTTAATGGTGGAATTCCATCTGAGATTCATGAAGAACATGGTGTTGGAAAGACAGCTGCATCTGGAACGCTTACCTTATTAAACAGTGCCCCAGCTGATGGTTATTATAGGGTTAACTGGATGGCTACAATAACAGTTGCCGGAACTGGCGCTTCTACATTGGGACCCTTTACTGTTACTTTTACAAATCCATCGGATGGAGTAAATAAAACATGGCCTTCGTCAAATACAAACAATATTAATGGAACTACTGTAAATAATACAACTTCAGGCATTATCAGTGGATGTATGACAGTGTACGCAAAATTGGGTACTCCTATCACCTGTACATTTAGTTATACTAGTGCAACTGGAATGACTTATGACTATTATGTTTTACTCGAAAAACTATAGAATACATTTTTTTTATAATTTTCGAAAAACGACTGGCTAACATATAAGGATTAAACGCAGCTTCGTGTCTCACGAAGGTTCGATTTAATCCTGTGTTGAAAGAAGTGTAGGGAGCCACACAGGTTAAAAATTGGAGATATGGGGATTTAATAATTTTGATCTGGTATTCTGGAAGTGCTACTGCAAGAGATAATACTTATTTTTTAACTTTATTGTTTTCCAATACATAAATAAATATTTTTTATGTGTATTTATTTTGTTTTTAATGAGTTAATTGCTGTGTTTTTATCGGAAGGGCAATAGTTTTACTGTTCGCGTTTTCAGCAATTATTTTTATATTGAATTACTTATAATCATATTTATTTTTTGCGAAATAAATCCCGGTGGTGCATTGGCTTCAAAAGAAAGTATGCGTATCATCCTTCCTGTTTTACAGCATGGACAAGCATCAACATTGTAACCCAATTTGTCTTTTGTTATTGTTTTCCATGTGCATTTTTCAGGTTCTTTTGCAAGTGTATTTTTAATGGGAACTACACCCATTTTGAGTTGTAGCATTTTTAATTTTTGTTTGTTTTTATTCGCAAGTAACCCGTAATGACGCATTTTTACAAATTGTGCGGGAAGTATATGCAAACAAAATCGGCGTAAAAACTCAGCGGTTTCCAGCGTCATTATTTTTTGCACTCCACCCTGCTTATAATCCTTATAACTGAATGATACTTTACCCTCGCTGATGTTTTTTATTCGGTGATTACTAATGGCAATTTTATGGGTGTAACGGCCTAAATATTCAATTACTTGTTCCGGACCTAAAAAAGGTTGTTTGGCATATATTACCCAGTTTTTATTATACAATTGCCTGCGCAAAGAAACCTCCATATGCTTTTTTTCTTGCGCTAAAAAGCAACATAACTTTTCCATAAACTTATGCTTAAATACAATGCTCATCGCTTTTATAGGGAACAAAAATGTGCCGTTACTTTTTGATTGTTTCCAATGTCCGCTTTCTGTTATGCCACCACCTGGAACGATCATATGTATATGCGGATGCAAACATAAATTTTGTCCCCAGGTATGTAAAATACTGATCATGCCCGTTTGTGCACCTAAATGTTTATGATCTCGGGCAAATGTTGCAATCGTTTCTTTACTTGCGTCAAACAGTATGTTATAAAGTTGCTTTGGATAATTTAGGCAATACACATTTATTTCCTGCGGAATGGTAAACACTACATGAAAATACGTAGTGGGCAAAAGATCTTGTTCACGTGCATGTATCCAACGTTCCCTATTGGTATTTTGACATTTTGGACAATGCCTGTTGCGACAAGAATTATAACTGATTCGCACATGATTACAACTGCTACATTTATCTGCATGACCACCCATTCGCACCGTTCGGCACCGAACAATTGCATCCAAAACACGCTGCTGATGTGAATACGGAGGATATTTTTGTTCCGGGGTATTGCGATATTGTTTTATGATGGTAGCCAGTTCAAATACCGGCTTATTCATGCGCGATATTGTATAAACTGTCCAGCGGACTATGTGCTAAACGCGGTTTAATTTGTGCCACATGTAAATACACAATCGTGGTGCGGATGTCGCTGTGTCCTAACAGATGTTGTATCGAATGAATATCAATACCATCTTCCATTAAATGGGTTGCAAAGCTATGGCGAAGGGTGTGCATACTTACCTTTTTTTTAATATCTGTTTTTTGTAATGCCTCGTTAATTACATATTGCACACTGCGTTCACCCATGGGTTCATAAGGGGTTTGTCCTTCAAATAAATACACTTTTGGTTTAACGGTATTTAAATAAAAATCAAATTTTTTCGCCAGTAAATTTGATAAAACTACATATCGGTCTTTTTTACCTTTACCTTGCCTGATATGCACTTGTTTTCGGTGGAGATCAACATCTGCAATTTTTAATAATCGGAGTTCATTCATGCGCAAACCACATCCATAAGCAAATGCCAATAAATATTTATGTTTGAGCATACGAGGTGCAATAAATAATTGTTTACACTCTTGTTTTGATAAAACAACCGGCAGTTTTTCTTCTTTTTTTATGCTTGGCATTTGAATGGCTTTTTCTTCCATTCCGAAAAGGCGATACCAATGCCTTAAACCATATACCGCTTGTTTAAAATAACTGATGGATTGTTTTTCATGTGCCGTCATCCGATATAAATAACTATTAATTTCATCCACACTCACCTCGTGTGGCACCCGGTTAAAATGCAACGCAATAGCTGCGATACTTCTACCGTAATTCGTAATCAAACTTTTGCTGGCTTGATCAATCGTAATTCGCTCAATAAATTTGGCATAACTCCCCGAAAAACCAATTACATTTTGTTTGGCTTGTGATACAATCGTGTTGTACGTTTTGTTTTTTAAACTCATAGTATTTTTTTATGAGTTTAATGTTATGCAGATGTTTTGTATTTTTAGTCTATGATATGGCTACCGGAGGTTCTGTTCAACAGGCGTTTGGCACAAGTGGCGGTTCAGTGCTCCGCATCAACATTTGTGGTTAATCAAAGTATGGTTCTCCGCAGACACATTTGTGGTGAAATTCGCCACCTTCGCCAAGCGCCAAAACGTTATGCCTCATTGTAAAGACGACCAAGAATGTATAAAGTGATCTATAAAATAACTTATCCAAATGGGAAAATTTATGTTGGTAAAGACCTTGTCGACACATTGAATTATTTTGGCAGTGCAGAAAGTAACCTGATTGAAAAGGACTTTACAAGAGAGCAACGAAAAGATTTTACAATAAAAAAAGAAGTAATTTTTGAAGCGGAGAATTTAACTGACCAAGAAATTAATAAAATGGAAGTTGAATTTATAAAGCAATTTCAATCTAACAACCCGACTATTGGATATAACCA
>JBBQKO010000270.1:0-5712 GCA_038327005.1 Chitinophagales bacterium
CATCTTTGAAAAATTTTACCGGGCGCATACCGGAAATCTTCACAACGTAAAAGGTTTTGGATTGGGATTGAGTTATGTAAAAACAATGGTAGATGCGCATCATGGCACCGTAAAAGCGGAAAGTGTTCCTGGTAAAGGAACCACATTTTTCCTTACTTTCCCTTTAACCAAAATCTAATCAACAACACCCTTTTTCAGGTTTAGAATATGGCTCCATCCCGGAGCTTTTTTTATGGGAATTCGCAAGTTTTATAAAGCCCATTGTTTTATAACGGATATGTTTTTTGTGACCAAATCTATCGATTGGTGAATTGTAAAATACTCACCATTTACCTTTCACCATTCGCCTTTCATTTAACACTAGCAACATTAATCCACAGGTTATACAGCTATATTAACAAGTTATTCACCCGTAAAATCAGGCAAATGCACCTTAAAGCCCCTGTAACCTGGGTTAAAACTGCTGTGGATAAAAATGTTTTCATCATAATTGATGTGAAAGTGGGAAAAAGTGTTATTTTGTGGTAATATTTATTTCAAATTGTATAAACCCCCGTAAATGATCGGTTTTCTTGGCGAATATGAGGTTACGATGGACGCTAAGGGGCGCTTCCTTCTACCTGCTGGTTTTAAGAAACAGTTGGGGGAAGAAAGTGTAGGGCAGTTTGTGATAAACAGAGGGATTGAAACTTGTTTGACATTGTACCCAATGCAGGTTTGGGAGCCTATTTTTTCGGAAGTGAGCAAGTTGAACGAATTTGATCCCAAAGTCAGGCAATTCCGTCGCTACTTTTTAAACGGGGCTACCAATATTGAGCTGGACTCGGCCGGGCGCTTGTTGATTCCAAAAGCATTGATGGAATATGCGGGGTTGGAAAAAGACGTGGTGTTGGTGTCGGCAGTAGATAAAATTGAAATCTGGGATAAAACTAAATATAACAAGTTCTTTGAATCCTTTTCACCGGAATCCTACAGTGAACTGGCAAATGAAGTAATGAATAAAAATAACGAAAAGTTGAAAAGTTGACATGTTGAAAAGTAAGCCTCATAACGAAAGCAAATTACCTATCAATGCATCAACCGATCAACCCGAAAGCTATCATATCCCTGTATTGCTGCAAGAGGCAATCGAAGGGCTTGATATTAAGCCGGGCGGTATTTATGTGGATTGCACTTTCGGCGGCGGCGGACATAGCCGTGCCTTACTGCAGCACTTAAATGAAAATGGCACCCTGGTGGCTTTTGACCAGGATGAAGATGCCCGTAAAAATTTGCCGGATGATAAGCGGGTAATATTTATACCTCAGAATTTCAGGCATTTGCAGCGTTTTTTGCGGCTGCATAAAATAACACAGGTAGATGGAGTTCTTGCCGATTTGGGCGTATCCAGTCACCAGTTTGATGAAGCAAAGCGGGGCTTTTCCACCCGTTTTGATGCAGCACTTGACATGCGGATGGATCAGCGGCAAAAAAATACTGCTGCGGATATTCTTAAAAATTTTACCGAATTACAATTGCACAAATTGTTGGAACAATATGGAGAAGTGACCAATTCAAAAACGCTTGCCAAAACCATTGTTCAACAAAGGGCGTTGATGCCGGTTAAGACCATCAATCAATTTAAACAAGCGGTACAATCTGCTGTGAAGGGAATTCCGCAAAAATACTTTGCGCAGGTTTTTCAGGCATTGCGAATTGAAGTAAACGACGAGTTGGGGGCATTAAAAGAATTGTTGCAACAGACACCGGCATTGCTAAAGCCAGGTGGCCGGGTAGTCATTATCACCTTCCATTCGCTGGAAGACAGAATAGTAAAAAACTTTTTTAAAGCAGGCAGTTTCTCCGAAGAAGAGGTGGATGAAGTCTATGGGGTAAAACCGGAGAATCCGTTTATCATCATCACCAAAAAGCCAATACTGCCGGGATCAATTGAAACAAAACAAAACAAACGGTCCAGGAGTGCAAAGTTGAGGGTTGCAGAAAAAAAATAACAACCGTGCCTGGATCGCCAGGCAAATAAATTATGAAAAAAACGCTTGAAGATAAATATACACAACAGGAGCAACCATTGTCTCCCAGGTTTGACTGGAAGAAAATGCTGAGCCATAAGTGGGTGGTGCGGAATATTCCGTTTTTCCTGTTCCTGGCAGTATTGGCGGTATTGTACATCTACAATGGACACAATGCCGATAAGCTGACAAGAAAAATTAGTGCAACAGAAAGGCATATCAAAGAGTTGGAATACGAATACAAGACAATCAAGAGTGAAGTGATTTTTAGAAGTAAAGCAAGCGAATTGGTAAAAGTGGTGGAGCCATTGGGATTAAAAGAGTTGACAAGCGCTCCAGTTTCATTGACACCCGCAGCTTCCGACAACCAGTAACACCAGCTAATAAAAGGTTTCAAAATTTATACAATACTTAATTACCAGTGATTTAAAAATAGGTTAGCCGGGGTGCTATTGATCAATACTTTGGATATAAAAAAAGACATATTGTGGCGGGTCTATCTCTGTTTTATAGGGATAATAGCACTGGGAGCGGTGGTGTTGGGCAGGGCTATTTATATTCAACAGGTGGAAGGTGCCTATTGGCAAAGCATGGGTGATAGTATGCACCTGAAATATGTGCCGCTTGGTGCAGAACGGGGAACAATTTTTAGCGAAGATGGCAATATGCTGAGTACGTCTATTCCCATCTTTGATGTGTATGTAGATTTTGGTGCAGAAGGATTGAGAGCAAAAAATGGTAAACGTTTTAAAGACAATGTAGACTCCCTGGGTATTTGTCTGGCTAATCTTTTTGGTGATAAAACCCGTACGGAATACAAAAAGGAACTACAGTTGGCCTACAAAAACAGAGACCGGTTTTATTCACTTAAGAAGAAAATCTCTTTTGTAGAATATGCCCGGTTACGTGATTTTCCCCTGGTAAGACAAGGCAGAAATAAAAGTGGATTCATCATTGATCCAAGGGATAAACGCATCAATCCCTATGTGCTACTGGCTAACAGAACTATTGGCTTATCAAGAGACAATGCAAAATTAAATGTGGGTCTTGAGCAGAGTTACGATAGTTTATTAAGAGGCAGATCCGGTCAGCGTTTGATGCGTTATATAGCTGGTGCTTACATGCCGGTAGAAGGTGCGGAAGTGGAGCCTGAAAATGGCAGGGACATCATTACAACATTGGATACCCACGTGCAGGATGTAGCTGAAAGTGCACTCATGAAAATGTTGATCGGCAATAATTCTACACATGGCACCGTGATCGTAATGGAGACAGCCACTGGTAAAATTAAAGCGATTGCCAATTTGGGCAAACAGGTAGATGGTTCTTATTCAGAAGATTTGAATTATGGATTTGGTAAAACTACCGAACCTGGTTCTATCTTCAAACTGGCAACACTCATTGGTTTATTGGAAGATAAATATGTAAATAAAAATAGCATCGTGGATTGTGAAGGCGGCGCAAAATTATTTTACGGACTTCGCATTAAGGATGCTCACATGGGTGCCGGTAACATAACTGTTAAAGAGGCTTTTTATACAAGTAGTAATGTGGCGTTTGCAAAACTAGCCGACCAATATTACCACAACCAGCCTTCTAAATTTGTCAATCATTTGCATGACCTCCGTTTAGATACTATGACGGGTATTGACATAACCGCTTCTTCCGGAAAACCGACTATTAAAAAGCCAACCAATCGTAGCTGGGCCAAAACAACCATTCCATATATGGCGCATGGTTATGAAGAACTGGTAACGCCCTTGCACATGCTGATGTTGTACAATGCAGTGGCAAACAATGGCACCATGATGAAGCCATACCTGGTAAATGCAGTAACGGAATATGGTGTAGATGTAAAGAGAATTGAACCGGTGGTGTTGGTAGAAAAAATATGCAGTGAAGAAACGCTTGCGCAATTAAAGGAATGCCTGTCTGCTGTAGTGGATAGTGTACATGGTACTGGTCATAAAATATTATTTGATTCTTCTTATTCAATTGCAGGCAAAACCGGAACAGCAGTAACGGCTTTAGACAACAGGGGATATAACAAAGGCAACAAAATATACCAGGCTTCTTTCATTGGTTATTTTCCAGCTAATGCGCCAAAATACACTATGGCCGTAGTGATTCAGAATAGCAACGAATCAAAATTAATTTATGGTGCGGATGTTTCCGGTACAGTGTTTAAGGAAATCAGTGATAAAATTTATGCACGTTTTTTAAGTACCCGAAAGTTTACAGAGCCGGTGCTTCGGGATACGTTGCAATATAATTATTACGGCATGAAGAATGAATTGAATTCAATTTTTAGTTGGCTGAATGTACCCTTTATTGACTCTGCGGCTGGTGGATATTGGAGAACAATGAGCATGCAAAATAATACAGTGGTGTTGAATCAACCAACCAACAGTAGCACTGCTAAATTAATTACGCCGAGTGTGATTGGAATGGGATTGAAAGATGCCGTGTATTTGTTAGAAAATAAAGGATTGAGAGTAGTGGCGAGCGGTAGGGGCAGGGTGTTAAGTCAGTCATTATTATCTGGTGCTACTTTTAAAAAAGGACAAACTGTAACACTACAACTAAATTGATTTTAAAAGACATACTATATAAAGTTAGCATCAGATCTGTAAAGGGTGATACCGGCATTGAAGTGAAGGATTTACAAATCGACTCCCGTAAAGTGAGTGCTGGTAGTTGTTTCATTGCTTTAAAGGGAAGTGCCGCCGATGGGCACCAGTTTATAGAAACTGCTATCGCCAACGGAGCAACTTCGGTTATCTGCGAAACATTACCTACAGCAACGAGTGATGATTTAGTTTGGATAAAGGTTGAAAATAGTGCAGTGGCAGCAGGCTTTGTAAGTCATAATTATTATGGGGAGCCTTCTTTGAAAATGAAACTGGTAGGCGTAACCGGTACAAACGGAAAAACCACCATTGCTACTCTATTGTGGAAATTGTTTTCTGCCCTTGGGTATAAATGTGGTTTAATCAGTACCGTTCAAAACCAGGTGGGGGATGCAATTATTTCATCCACTCATACAACGCCGGATGCAGTGAGTGTGAATGCGCTGCTCAGCCAAATGGCAGATGCAGGTTGTCAATATGTTTTCATGGAAAGCAGTAGTCATGCCATACACCAGCATCGCATTACTGGATTACAGTTTGCTGGAGCGCTTTTTAGTAATATATCGCACGATCATTTGGATTATCATAAAACATTTGATGAGTACATCCGGGTAAAAAAATCATGGTTCGATACATTGCCTTCATCCGCTTTTGCTATCAGCAATGCAGATGATAAACGTGGAATGGTGATGTTGCAGAATACCGTGGCAAAAAAGTATTACTACAGTCTCAAGACGATGGCTGACTTTAAGGGTAAAATCCTTGATAATAGTATTACCGGTTTGCACATGATGGTAAATGAAACCGAAGTTTATTTTAGAATGATCGGAGAGTTCAATGCGTATAATTTATTAGCAGTATATGGCGCTGCTGTTTGTTTGGGAGAAGATAAAAATATAGTGCTTCAATTGTTGAGCAGTCTGGATGGTGCAGAAGGAAGGTTTGATTTTATGGTGAGTGCGAAAGATAGAATAATTGGCATCATCGATTACGCACACACGCCCGACGCATTACTGAATGTGTTGGCTACGATCAAGAAATTAAGACATGGACATGAACGCATTATCACCGTA
>JBBQKO010000271.1:0-5665 GCA_038327005.1 Chitinophagales bacterium
ATTTTTGTTGCTAAATCCGGCTGTTCATTCATCAATTGCTTTATGGGTGCCGCATCACTTCCATATATGTAAAGCGGATCTTCCAATGACACACCTGCTGTATATCCGTGTATAAGTAAGGATTCTGTAATGCAGGGATACATTTTTAGTTTGGCTGAAAAAACTGCATTGTCAACAGCATGTTTCCCCATGGTACGATAGGTTGTCCATTTGCCACCGGTAATGGTTACCAGGCCACTATCCGATACAATAGTGGTATGGTCTCTTGGCAAAATTGATGTCATTTTTTTACCCTTTACTTTTATCAACGGTCTCATGCCGGCAAACACACTTTTTACATCACTGTATTGTATATCCGACGTAAGGTAGCGGTTGATATGATGCAGTATAAAATCAATTTCCTCCGGAAGGGGTTTTGGCTCCAGCGCTACATCGTTAACCGGTGTGTCTGTTGTGCCCAATACCACTTTGTTGTGCCAGGGTACTGCAAATAAAACCCTGCCATCATCCGTTTTAGGAATCATCAAGGCCTGCTTGCCAGGAAAAAATTTCGCATCCACCACAATATGAACGCCCTGTGATGGCGATACAATTGGCTGGTGACCTGCGTCATCCAATTTCATCACATCATCTGTAAATATGCCCGTAGCATTGATCACAGACTTACAGCTAACCTTATATTCTTTTCCTGTAAGTAAATCCTGTAATACAACACCTGTTATGAGTTTACCTGTTTTAGTAAGATGGGTTAGTTTGCAATAATTAATAAGTGCAGCGCCCTGTTCTTCCGCAGTTTGTGCAAGGTTAATGGCCAATCTTGAATCATCAAACTGACCATCATGGTAGCGTACGCCCCCGCTTAGATTTTTAGGAGAGATGGCAGGTAATAATTGTTGGGTCGATTTTTTGTTGAGCACTTTTGTTTTGCCCAGGCTTAGCTTTCCGGACAGTACATCATACATGGTGAGTCCGATTCCATAATACCATTTTTGCCACCAATGGAATGATGGTATTATAAAAGATAAATTATGACAGACATGCGGCGCATTTTTTAATAACAAACCTCGTTCTTTCAATGCTTCTCTTACCATTTTAATATTGCCTTGTGCCAGGTAACGTACGCCGCCATGCACCAGCTTTGTACTTCTGCTGGAAGTGCCTTTTGAAAAATCAACCTGCTCAACCAATAAGGTTTTATATCCACGGGAGGCCGCATCCACAGCGGCTCCCAGGCCTGTAGCGCCTCCGCCGATGATGATGATATCCCATTGTGCAACTTCGTGTAATTGCGATAACATTTTTTGTCTGTCCATCATATTATTAATGCTCGTGCTGTTTTAAAGTTCAGTGTGTTCGTTGTTTCTTAAATGTCAATATTCATAAACCGCTTAGCTTTCAAAAGTAGGGTAATTGCTTTTAATAAATGGTTTACGTTTTCAAATGGGCGCATCCCAAATTGTCGCAGCAACAAGTGGTCGGTGAGGACCGACCAAGGCTGAGCCTCCCTCGGTATGCTTACCAAACGAAATCAGGAGCGACCATTTGGGATGCACGTTTTCAAATCGTATTCAGGTAAATATTATTACAAGCTTCCGGTTGAATGGTTAATTGCAAACATAAAATAACAGTCCCGTTTATAAAGATTTCGCAGGTGTAAAAGCGTGATTTTAAAAGAAAGGTTTAAACAAGAAATTACTTTGAGGTTATTGCATCCTGCAAATGAGCAGAAGTGATACCAGGCTTGATCAATGTATCCGATCGCCACGTACCTCTATTTCCTCCATTACTTTATTTTCATAATCCAGCCATTGTTTCCAACGTGCCCTCACTTTATTTTTAGGCAGATAGGTATCTGCCAGTTCAATAAATAAAGTATAATGCCCGGCTTCACTTTCCATAAAGCGCCTGTAAAATTTTCGCATATAAGCATCATCCAGTCCTTCGCTCAATCGTTTAAATCGTTCGCAGCTTCTTGCCTCAATTAAAGCCATTGTTAACAAATGATCAAGCAGCCGGTCGTCCGGACTTCCACCTTTTAACTGAAATTCGATTAATTTATTTACATATACATCCTTGCGCTGTTTGCCTAATTGCAATTTTCTTTTATGCAGTTCAGCCAGCACCAGTCTGAAATGCCCCCATTCTTCCGTTACGATTGGGCTTAATGCGGTTACCAGTTTTTCTTTATCTGAATAGCGTTGTATCAACGTGATGCAGGTGGTAGCAGCCTTTTGCTCACAATAAGCATGGTCGGTTAAAATTTCTTCCAGTTGTAATTTCGCAAGGTTTACCCATCTTGGATCAGATGGCAATTTTAAACCGAGTATATTCTTTACATCAATGCTGTCTGTATCCATCGCACAAAAATAAATAATCTAATTTGGTTTGGTAAGCATGGTTTTATTAATTTAGGGTTCAATTTCTTTTCAATGAAAATCTTACCACTGATTATTTCGGCTGCAATTACTGCGGGGTTGGTTGTTGCACTTAATACAAAATTATTGTTACCAGCACCACTGGGTAAATTGCTGAGTCCACAGCATGGTATCTGGCAAAATGCCGAAAACAGCACCACCAATTTTAGTGCGGATTTAAAGTTTCATCAGTTAAACGGAAAGGTAGAAGTGTACCTGGATGACCGGTTGGTTCCACACGTTTTTGCTGAAAATGAGAGTGATGTTTATTTTGTACAGGGCTTTTTGCACGCCAAATTCAGGCTGTGGCAGATGGAATTGCAAACGCATGCAGCGGCGGGAAGAGCCAGCGAAATTGTTGGGAATATAGCGCTTAAACATGACCGTGAATTTAGAAGACTCGGTATGGTGTATGCAGCCGAAGCATCGTTAAAAGAGATGGAAAGTGACCCGGTTACCAAATTAAGCTGCGATGGTTATACCGCTGGGGTCAATGCATACATTGCTACGCTTACAGAAAGCTCATTGCCATTGGAATATAAATTGTTAGGATACAAGCCCGAAAACTGGACCAATTTAAAAACTGCTTTGTTCTTAAAGAATATGTCAGAGAATCTCGCAGGTGGCGAGGATGATTTTGAAATGACCAACGCAAGGAGTTTTTTTAGTAAGGAAGATTTTGCAAAACTCTACCCGATAACCCAGGATTCGCTTGATCCTATTATTCCCAAAGGAACGATTTTTAAACAGCCTTCCATTTTGCCGCAGGTGCCTGCTGATGCAGATTCACTGTATTTCGAAAACCAGTCGGTTGCAGTCACGGAGGAAGAAAAACCAGATCCAAACAACGGCAGCAATAACTGGGCGGTTGCGGGTTCAAAAACGAAATCAGGCGCTCCAATTTTATGCAACGATCCGCACCTCGGGCTGAACTTGCCGTCTTTATGGTTTGAAATGCAATTGACTACGCCCAATTACAATGCGTATGGTGCAACCTTTCCAGGGGCACCGGGTATCATCATTGGTTATAATGATAGCATCGCCTGGGGTGTTACCAATGGAGGCAGAGACGTAAGAGATTATTACGAAATAAAATTTAAAGACGATACCCGAAAGGAGTATTGGTATAATAATAGTTGGAATAAAACCGAATTCCGGTATGAAGAAATATTGGTAAAAGATTCATTGCCTTATTATGATACCGTTGCCTACACCCTGTTTGGTCCGATAATGTATGATAAAAGTTTTAGTGGTGGCAGGGCTGCCAACTCAAGGTACTTTGCGGTTCGTTGGAAAGCACATGACAACAGCAATGAGTTGAAGGCTTTTTTAATGCTGGATCGGGCAAAAAATTATGAAGATTATTTAGATGCAATAAAAAATATGAAAACGCCCGGACAGAATTTTGCCTTTGCAGCTAAATCAGGCGATATAGCTATGCGAACACAAGGAGAATGGCCGGCCAAATGGAAAGGGCAGGGCGACTTTATAATGCCGGGTACGGATAGCCGCTATTTGTGGCACGGTATGATCCCTTTTGATGAAACGCCGTTTCAATATAATCCGGAAAGGGGCTTTGTAAGCAGTGCCAACCAAAATCCTGCGGATTCTACTTATCCGTATTATCTCGGACGAGGATATCCACTTTACCGGGGTTTAATCATCAACAGAAAGCTGAAGGAAATGAGTAATATAACCCCCGAAGACATGATGCGTTTGCAAACCAATAATTACAATGTATTCGGTGAAATGGCAATGCCTGTATTTTTAAAAAATATGAAGGGAAATGAATTGAATGCAACCGAAAAAAAATACTTCGATCTTTTGAAATCCTGGGATTTTAATAACGCTCCCGATTCAAAAGGCGCAACGGTATTTGCAGTTTTATGGGATAGTTTTGATGCTGTGATTTACGACGATGAATTTAAAACAGCACCGGCAGTTATTATGCATCCTTATGAAAGTAATTTGCTGGAAGGGATTTTGAAAGATTCGGCCTACCAGTTTGTAGATAATATTTCTACACCAGAAAAAGAGACATTGGCAGATGCAGTTACAACCGCTTTAAAGCGTGCTACCGAAAAGTTGGAAAAAGTAGAAAAAAGCAAACGATTGGAATGGGCAAAATATAAGTCAACAAGTGTGAATCACCTTACCAAACTGGCGGCATTGAGCAGGTTAAATCTACCGATTGGTGGAGGCTCCCATTGCATTAATGCAACTAAATCCAATCATGGTCCAAGTTGGCGAATGATTGTTAGCTTAACACCAAAGACGGAGGCTTATGGCGTATATCCGGGTGGGCAAAGTGGAAATCCGGGTAGTCCCTTTTACGATAATTTTATTGATAAATGGGCAGCCGGAGAATATTATCCGTTGTGGGTAATGGCAAGAGGTGAGGAGAAGGATAAACGGGTAAAGGCCACCATCAGTTTTAATAAGTAGTAACTGGCTTGTAGCATTGAAAAATGAATAAACGATCATCTTCGAAACCTAATCTTATCAAATTTATTTTATGAAATTTATAGTCTCTATACTATTGATTGCTCTCTTGAGTGTTGCAGCTTGTTTGTATTTACCCTGGTGGACCATTGCAATTGTTGCTTTTATTGTAGCTGCTTTGATTCCCCAAAAGCCAGTGATGTCGTTTTTTACAGGGTTCATATCATTGTTTTTGTTGTGGGGAGGAATTGCATTTTTTTTAAGCAGTAACAACAATCACCTGCTGGCACATAAAATAGCTGTTTTGATCCTGAAGATGAACAATCCGCTTTTATTAATTGTGGCTACTGCCTTAATAGGCGCAGTGGTAGCAGGTTTCGGCGCATTGGCCGGAAGTTTTGTACGAAAAAGCTGATTGGGTAAACAAGCAGACATTCTTGTGAATGAATTAGTTTTTGTTATTGACTGATCAACTGTAAACATTTTTAGAGGTAATTCCCAATCGTTTTATGCAAGTTCAAACTTGCTAAACTTCAAGCTTTGGTTCATTGCAAACGTTGCTTTTATGGGTTAATGGACAAAATAGTGCCTAAAAATTGCTGTATCTCTTGCTGGTTATAGCTTTGCTCAAATTTTATAAAATGGAAAAAAAACTGCTTTTACTGCAGGAGTAAAATAACGACTAAAAAAGGTTTTTTGAATGGGGTACAGCGATATAAATGTGCGGTATGTGGCAAAATATTTACAGACAGAGTAGCATTAAATGGTAAAGATCTATGGAAAGAATATACAAAAGGAAAGCAAACTTA
>JBBQKO010000272.1:0-5664 GCA_038327005.1 Chitinophagales bacterium
CCATGTTGCAAAGTCATGCTTTACTGCTTCATAAGTATGCAAGCCGTCGATGTGCAGGCAATCGATTGATCCATCTATAAAATAATCATGCGCTTCATCAAAAGTTGAACGAATCAATGTTGAAAACCTGGAGTATTCCTTTTGGTTGTAGTCCTTCACTTTATCAAAGACTTCTTCCTGGTAAAAACCAGCATGCTCATCGCCAGTCCAAATATCGATGCCCCAACAAGTGCTATCAAGATTTAACCTTTTAACTGCCTGGCAAAATGAAAAATAGGAAACGGCATTGTGCACGCCAAGCTCAACAATGATTTTAGGCTTCCAAACCTCAACAATCCAAAAAGCAAAAGGTATATGCTCCATCCAGGCAGAAACTGCCAAATAATCCGGTGTCCAAAAAAAGGATGTTTTGTCCGTTAAAGGATTCGCCGCATTTTTATCTTCCATTTTGACCATTCTCTTTAGGTTCTTTGATGTGCTTTTGTATTTACAAGCCACACATACTTTGTGTTAATTAAATTCGCTGAATTTGCAAAGTGCCTCTTCGGGCGAATATTCCCTGTAACCCAACACTTGTGAGTAAGCAAACGGCAGGTATCTAAAAGAAGTTTTTTTGTTTCCAATATGCTACAGCATTTACAGTTATATAAAAAATAACCTATGCTTTTTCTATCTTTCTAAATATCTTCTCCCGTATCGTCCCCAAAAAGCTCCTTTGTTCATAAGTCTTCTTATACCATTCTACATCATTCTGTAATTTGCTAAGCTCGCCCAGTAATTTATTGATCAATTGCTTATTCCCTTCGGCTACATATTCAACGTGATCCAATTCCTCTTTCAATTTTTTGATCGCTGTTTCTCTTGTAATTTTATCCCATTTCAAACCTGCGATCTCATTTTCCAAATATTGTTTTATTTGTATAAGGCTGTCCTTTATTTCACTATCGGGTATTTGCATCATGTATTCATCCTGGCTCATGGGGCAATTAATTTAAGTTTACAATAGATTTATTTTTCTGACTAAACACCGCTTTTTGATAAAGCAATTTATAGCCGCAATAGGTGTCTTCTTCAGCAAAGGAATTTTTACAATAATCACCGGAATATTCTCCCATTACCCCCATCATGCTTGAATTATTGTAAAACTGAAGTATCTTATTAACGGCTTCATTTTTATTTTTAAAGAGGTCTCCATTCAATCCTTTTATTACCAGGTCTTTGTTGCCAACACAATCTGTAAGCAATACCGGCTTTTTCAGTGCAAGTGCTTCCAGTACTGCAAAGGGTAAACCTTCAAAATGGGCTGTTGACAAATACATGTCTGCATTGAATACAATATTATCAACCGACTTTTTATCTAACCATCCGGTGACACGGATATTTTTTGCAGTCAGTAGGTGGCGATCGACACCATCTCCAATCCACAAAAATTCGAACTGATCAAATTCTTCGAAGTAAGCAGCAATCGAATTAAAAAAGACAGGATCTTTTTGATTTACAATTCGGCCGCTGGTAACAACCTGAAACTTTCCGGTTGCTTTTGCTTTAGTAAAAGACGTACCTGTTTTTTCAAAAAAAGTACCATTATTAATCGTAAGTGCATCAATACCGGCAAGTTTATAAGCGTATTGCTCAGATGCCGAGCAACACACAACCTGTCCGCCAAAACCAGCAGCCAGTTTTTCGAGCTTTTTATAAAGAAAATTGGAGGCATGATTGGTGCCAACCAAAAAGGGAGCGCCATTTGGAGTATAAACAACCTGGTTTTGTAAACCCAGCATTCTACAAACAACTCTTCCAATAAAACCACTTTTTGAACTATGCAGGTGTACGATATCAACAGAGTGATTGCTCTTTAGTCGCCGGAGAATTGTGTACAATTCCATGGCAGCCTTTGTGTCTTTTTGAAAGCGCAAACTTCGTTGGGCCGATTTCCATCTCAGAAATTTTACGTTAGTAGAAACAAATTGCTTCTTTACATCGGCAAAAGATATTACCTGCTCTCTTTCGCCATGGACAATTAAATGTTGATCATACGGAAGGTTTTGTACCAACGACTTTATAAAAGTTACTATGCCTCCTGCGAGGGGCTCTACAACATGAACAATTTTCATTTAATAAGGATAAATAAGGTGTTAAATAAGGTGACTGGTTTGGATAAATGTTTTTGGGTTATACTTTATAAATAAGGTTTTTAGTAAAAAAAATAAATTGATGCGGAATCATCATCATTAACCGTAGTTTGATTGCTCCCAAAAAAGCAAGCACCTCGTTTTTACCATAAAATGAAATTACCTTAAGACGGCTTTTGAGTTGAACAGACCGGTTTTTTATTGAGATACCAGTTTGATTGATTTCACACGTTACCAGGTATTGGTTGATAATTGCAGATTTCATGGTACAGATCATTTCATAAAACAATCCGTAATCTTCCGCATACTGGTAATCTTCCGGATATTTAAGTTGCTTTGATGCAGAAAAACGCCACATGACTGTAGGATGAATAAAGACATTTCTGAAATTCATGCTTCGCTTTATTCGTTCGTGCTCAGTAGGCGTAATGTACTTATAAGCTAAACCCGATTCGTTATTTTTAAAATAACACCAGGATCCAATCAAGTCAATGTCCTTATTGGATCGCAGGTATTCGACCTGCGTATGAAATCTCTCCGGAGTACAGATATCACCACAATCAAGCCTTGCGATAAATTGAACTGAAAAATTGTTATAAATATATTCCAGTCCTGTATTTAGTGCAATCGTAATTCCCTGGTTATGCGCTAACCGGATTACTTCTATGTTTATAGCTGTAGAAAAATGCTCATAAAGTGTAGTTTTTGTAACTGGAATTTTACTTCCATCATCAACTATCAAAATAACGTACCTATCTTTTTTATAAGCAATACTTTTGATGGATTCAACAAGACCAATGAAATTGTTGTGAGCGGGCATTAAAACACAAAAATCAAAATTTCGTATTAAAGGTATTTGTGTGGAGTAGCTTTGCATAATGGTAGTAGTGGAATAATTTGCGAGAGTAACTAAACTTCTCTGGTAACGTCTTAATAACTTCAAACGAAAATTAAAGCAAATATAATTTAACAATTTGCCTGGCAAAGTCCTTCAAAATGCACGGGTATTTTATTGCACAAAACGTGATTAAAATTAACTTCATACAAATTAGTAAAAACCTCTTTTGGATACACGACCAATTTAACTACACCGGAAACATACATGTTGTTGCCAACGCCATTTCGTATTTTCGTTTTTACCTTGCTGCCGGAATTACAGGCAGATTCGATGGTTGCGTGGTTTAAATTTTTATGAGCTTTACCATTCGCCGAAATTTTCGCAAAGGTATTTGACTATCCTGGCCGGTTTCTTTTTAAAAGATAAACAATGATGAATGGTATAAATTTTTTCATAATAAAATTTGTGTTACTTGTAAATTATTTACAGTACGGTTCAATTACATCTCTATCCACGGCAGTAAAAACAGTGATTAATTCGTATGACAGCTAAAATCTGGAGATGGTTGCATGATGGAAGTAATAATTAAATGATTCTATGGGATATTTTTTATATCAGTAATATTATAGGGCTGGGCAGGAAAATACGTACAATAAAAAGCATCGTGATTTTATTCCAACGCATTTTTATCCGAAATAATTTTCAACATTTATCTTCCCAACGGAATACTGTCATATTTATTAAACCTGCGGCATTTGTTTCTATGGTCTGGTGTATTAATGTTTGTACAACTATTAATCCGTACCATGCCAGCACCCGGGTCTTTAAACCTTCAATTTTTTTGTATAAATCGCAACAGTATAACTCTACCGGGGCTGATAGTTCGTTGATATCGGCTGTAACCCAGACAGCCTACAAGTGGGAGGGAAAAATGAAGGAGACAATTTTTACAGGACTTCCATTAGGGCCAATTTAAGAAACAGTTCATCCGGAAAATACGAATGCTTTATGCAGTGTTACTTTCAGTAGCAACCGCATAAAGCATTTGTATTTTTGTGTGGGCTGTGCCGGGCTCGAACCAGCGACCCTCACGTTGTCGACGTGATGCTCTAAACCAACTGAGCTAACAACCCGGATTTGATGAAACTGCAAAGTATAAAACAAAACTGAATCGGAATTAAAAAATTTCGGGCAGCTACCCGCATTAAAAGTTATTGGCTGTTTGGTTGGTAATTTTATAATTTCTTTTAATACACAATCTTAAAAGAAATGAATTCAGGAATTGCTTCAGGCGACTTTGTAGTACCAATCCCCCGAAAATGGAGGTAACAAGCAGCGAAGCGGGTGCATTCCAAATCCGACAGATCGGTTGTATCAACACCTGAAGGGTGCAAATACCGTTGAAGGATGAAGAAAATACAGTGCCAGTACTATCTGGCAATAAAAGGCATGATATAATCAATAGCAAAAGCAAAGAACACAATGCGCCTTATGAAAAAAAGCGCCGGACTATTTTTCAAATAGTCCGGCACTTAAAAAATTATAACGAGCGTTTAGTATCCGGAATTTTGCACCAAATAATTCGGCAAATTGGATGCTCCGTCTACGGCTGTTTGTGGTATCGGGAAGATTCTTTTCTTTTTATCAGTATTTGATTTTTCAGTCCAGGCACCTTCATATTTACCAAAGCGTATCATATCGGTGCGGCGATTCATTTCCCAATAAAATTCAAATCCTCTTTCTCTAAAGAGTAAATCTAACGTGAACGTACCGGTGAGTGCAGTTGGCTGAACGGTGTAAGCAGTTCTTGAAAGCCGCACGGTATTTACATCGGCCAATGCACCAACTGCATCTCCTTTGCGAAGTTTTGCTTCGGCACGCATCATATAAATATCAGCCAGTCGTACGATAGTGATATCCGCCTCACCAAAGTTTCTACCACTCACAGATTTTTTGCTAAACTCATATTTTTCTACCCGGTAACCCGTTGAATAATTGCTGCCTGCTGTTGTAAAATCAATCATTTCTGTAAACTCTACCGGCAGGTTTGGATTACTGCGGGATGCATTGAACAGTTTACCTACTTTGAATTTGCCATCGGAGCACTTTACAAACACCCCATTTTTTCGGATAAGGCCATATTGTTGCCCACGCAGAATACCACGGTCTACATTAAAATCAGTCACACAACTATCGCCCGGATTGGTATTCATTGAAACATTTTGTTTAAAAAACCGGGGGTCAGCCTGTGCAGGGTCTACCGCACCATAAGCATTTACCCAACTGCGATAAAAGTCGGAGGTAATGGCCGGTCCGTCTGTTCCGTTTGCACCCGGAAAAGCAGTCAATGGAAATTGATCACCGGATAGTGAGAAATAAGCCAACCTGTTATGTCCGTTTAAATCGGCACGCTGGTCTACTGCAAAAATCAGTTCTTTATTATTGTGATTGTCATTCCCAAAAATTGCAAAATAATCAGCCGATAATGCAAACTGTCCGGAGCTGATGATCTTATCACAATAGTTGATCACCTCATTCATATCCTCTGTCTTAAACTGGAACGCATCTGCGTAAATATCTCTATACACAGGCGTGTTCAGGTTGAGTCTTGCCAGCAAACCCCATACACCGGCTTTGGTTAGTCTGCCCGGACCAGTGGTATTATCCAGCAATGGTTCTGCAGCAAGCAATTCA
>JBBQKO010000273.1:0-5661 GCA_038327005.1 Chitinophagales bacterium
TTTTGCAGGCTACTTTGTGCTATGGCATTTAATTGTAATTGGGTATGCAGAGTTGGAATAAAATAGCCCACAATATTGCTCAGCTTTTCTCTCTGCAACAATTTACTACGCATGGCAGCACTTTGTATGGCAGCATCATCATCCCCCATCTGCTGCATGGCATAGTACCACAGCCAGCTAAATTCTTTTTTTGATAAAGTGTATTTTCTAAATTTAGGATAATGAGCATAAAACTTTTCCATCGTATGCTCTTTAGGTTCATCCCATTTACCGTGGTAGCCCTCCCTGTTGGCTACAGCAGTACCCAATGCTTCCGGCACAGGGTATACGGTAGTGATGAAATTATTGATAACCGCCGGGCTAATAATGGTTAGCAACAGCCATATACTTAGCAGGCTCACTGCATTTACGCTGCTGTTTTTTTGCCAGCTTACAACCCATGCACTTAATGCAAACCAAAAAATAATATACAGCATGCCCAAAACGAGTGCAGCACAAAAAGCCACGGTAAGTGTTATTTGTAAAATCGGAACTGCAAGTGCATATAAAAGTAGCAATGCAGTTGCTGTAAAAACAAACCGTACCAATAGCTTTTGCCAAAGCAATCTTTTTGCTTGCCTGCTTTGCGATTGGATTAATTTCCAGGTACCTTCTTCTTTTTCTTCTGACAGAAGGTTGTAACTAAAAGTAATGATCAGTAAAGGAAAAAGATAAATGAGTACAAACCCAAAATCTAAATTGCCCATCATAAGGCTGGCAGGATTATTTAAATCTGTATCGTATTTTTTTTCTTCCAGGTTTCTGATAGTTATCTGTTGTATGCCAAGATTTACATCCCGTTGTCCGATAGATAAACCGTTTAATGGTTGCAGGCTGTTTACATAAGCAAAGCGCACATAATAAAGCAGCAAACCCATTTCTTTATTTTCAAACTTTACAGTTCTGTCTATATGCTGCTTTTGATAAAATGCCGTTTCGGTAATTTTTTGTTGCTGTTTGTTTATAAAAGCTTTGCCTATAAACAGGCTTACCGTACCTGTAGTTAATAAAAAGCTAAGGCCAACGAGGGCTATTTTTGAGCGGATGAATTGTTTTATTAATAAGCGGTATAACATTTTAAACGGCTTTAAATTTTTTGGAGGTGATTATAATCAATAAACTCATAATTATTATCCAGAATAATAAGGAACATAAGGCTAATACCTGATTCCTTAAAACAGTTTTAAGCGCAGGTTTTTGATAAGCAAAATCTTTAAAAGTGGACCAATATCTTTTATCAATACTGTAACTCTTTGCTGTATTGGCTAATTTCTTATTGGGTATTAATTTTATCTGCAAGGCATTCATTTCCTGTGCCAAATCATACCGGTAAATTTCTGATTGCTGCTGAAAATTGGTGTATGT
Source organism: Chitinophagales bacterium (assembly GCA_038327005.1). Taxonomy (GTDB): domain Bacteria; phylum Bacteroidota; class Bacteroidia; order Chitinophagales; family Chitinophagaceae; genus Ferruginibacter. Next base: position 1,405 of record JBBQKO010000273.1, read on the forward strand.
ATCAAAATCAGTTTGGCTGAATGCCATTGACAATTGCTTTATACTTAGGTAAGGGTTTACAAACGAAGCAAATACTTGTAGTTTATTCTGCTGTTTGTAAATCTCCATCAGGCTGTTTAGATGCCGGTTATAAATTTGTGCGCTTATCTTTTCGCCCTCCATCATTTGAACACCACCGTAATTAAAATTTAATTGTTGAATACTGTCAGCCTTATTGGCTTTTAATACCGAATCTTTTAAAGCTTTGTAGTGTGCATCATCGGGGTTATGGCTGTCGCCTTCTTTTATGATGTCCTGTTCCACCGCGGTTTCAAGAGCAATTTTAGAGGGCACCGCATACATTCTATTGGCTGTTGTTTGTATAAGTCGGGGTAGCACAATTATTATAAGAAGCCAAACGCCGATTAATAATACCAGGGAGAGTTTGCTGCTTTTGCTTACTGCGGATATTATTACTGCTATGCTGCAATAAATAAAAAGGCTGAGTGCATAAACAATAAAAGCAAGAATTAATTGAATCCATGTAGCAGCATCTGGTTTAGCAAAAACGGTCAATACACTGGTGTAAATAATTACCGGTATAAAAATGTATGCGGCCACCGATGCAATGCCTAAAATTTTGCCTGCTAATAATTGCTGTGTGCTTAACCCCTGGCCAATCAATATTTTTAATGTGCCATTTTCCCTATCCTGGCTGATGCAATTAAACCCACAAAAGAAAATGAATAACGGCAGCAGTATTTGAAAAATCATCGCAATGCTTATTTCGCCAAAGCGAAGCATTGAAGTGGATAGACTTGCTTCTGAGAAATTGGTGCTATTCTGGCGGTGTGCTTCCAAAAAAATAACATTGCCTGTAAAGCTTTCCAGCCCATAATCAAAAATGCTTAATGCACTTTTGGGCCTAAAGGCAATAAAACCATAGTGTGCCATCCGATGCGGATGTTTATCGGGGCTGTTAACCCAATTGTTCCTAACCGCTTGCTGATATTTAATACGGCTGGTTTCTGCTTTTTTATATTGAAGTAATCCCATTATACCTGCATAGACTACCAGTACACAGATAAGTCCCATCAATACCAACACCGCTTTATTTTGCAATAGCTGCCTACGGGTATGGTTTGCTATTAAAAGAATATTTGAAGTATCCATTTTTAGTATTTACTTTTTATTGCTGCGGGCAGCGGTAAAAGGCAGGCAATATTTTAGTACCGCCTGCTTAACCAAAACCATACTGCTAATGAAAAAACCATCTTTAAAATTTATAAGTTGCTGTAAGCATTACATTACGTGGTGCACCGGGAAATAAACGTAAATAACTTTGTGCCCCCATCCAATAGGTTGTGTTAAACACATTGTTTACATTTAAAGCCAACTGCATATTTGATTTGGTTGGGGTATAGTACAAAGCCATATCCATTGTAGTAAAACCCGGCACTTTAAATGCCCTTGTAAACCAGGGTACTTTATTACCGCTGTGTTGTAAGCCCAGTCCAAGTCCTAAATCTTTCAGCTTTGTATTTTTGGCAAAGTTGTACCTCGTCCAAAGGTTGGCACTGTTGTAAGGGGTGTTTTGCTTACGGGCATTTATTAAAGTGGGATCTCTATCTTCAGTAATACGGCTGTCTATATAACTATAAGACGCATTGATTTGCCAATTGGGTAAAATAAAACCAGCCACATCAATTTCAAATCCACGGCTTCTTTCACCGCCTCTTGTTATTAAACTATCTGGAAAGGCAGGAATGTCTGCACTCTGTAATAGGTTTTTCTGATTGATCTCATACAGGGCACTCGTCACCTGTATCTTTCCTTTAAAAAAATTAGCTTTTGCACCTACTTCTTTTAAATCGCTGATAAGCGGTTTAAACAAGGCGGCCGATTTAGATGTTTGAAAAAAGCTACCTGTGTTAGGCATTAAGGTAACAGTATTGCTTTGCGGCTGAAAGCCTTCCAGATAAGTAGCGTAAACATTTATATTTTTAGTGATCTCATAAGTAATACCTATTCGTGGCAATAATTTTATATTGGTAAAAGATAGCTCACCCGGAGATTCATTGTTCGTAATATCTTTAAACCACTCGTTTCGTAAACCTAATAAAACAATAAATTTATTAAATCGTAATTGCTCCTGAATGTAAATTGCATTGGTGGTAGTTAATGCTGCAGGTACAGCGGTGCGGCTGTTCAATGTATAATCATTTATGTTTCTTATTGTGTATTGCGGGTTAGATAAATCAAAATAATTTACGTTTGGTTTAGGCAATATCTTTCCCCCTACATTTATTAGTTGGTAATTAGCTGCGTTAGCCCTTACAAAAGAACTGGCGACGTTACCATTATTTAGTAAAAAACCCCTGGCAGCATTTTGTCCGCCCCCCTTTGTTTTTTCCCAACTGTGCAAATCATACCCTATTAATAATTGATGAGATGCCTTGCCAGTTTTAAAATCGAAATTGAAATAAGCATTCACATTATCAATGTTCCAAAATTGCTTCCGTTGCACAAACTGCATACCTACTAATGAGGTAACGGGTGTGTTAGTGGTATCCACCGAAAAGGCATTGGTAGTGCGATGCTCCTGTAAATCTTCTGCCCATGTTTGTTTCATATAGGCTGCGTTAAACGAAACAGCTTTTGAAAACTTATGGCTTAATGTAGTGGTAATGCTCAACTCCTTCGATTTAAAAAAATCGTTGCTCGCTCCAAGGTTTAAACCAATTGGTGTACTATTTAAGTTTGTTACACCTGCAACAGCACCAAAAATGGGCTGACCTCTGTCTAAATTGCCATTCATATTACTATAAATTAATTCTACATTAATTGCTGTTTTTTCATTGGGGATATAGCTGATCGATGGCGAAAAAAGAATAGAATTATTACGCACTAAATCCCGGTAACTTTTTGCTTCCTGGAAAGCACCATTAATTCTGTAGAGCAATGTTTTGTCTTCATTTAAAGGCCCGGTAAAATCTAGTGTGCTTCTTATGGTATTAAAACTTCCGGTGCTTAAGCTGATTTCTTTTCTATTAAAAGCTAAGGGTTTTTTAGTAACTAAGTTAATGCTGCCCCCAGGGTCAACGCTGCTAAAAGTGGCGCTGGCTGGTCCTTTAATAACTTCCACTCTTTCAATATTGGTGGTAAGGGGTTGTAGAAAATAATACTGACGGGTACGTAAGCCATTAATTATTTGCCCTTCTTCATTCTGACTAACGCCTCGTATAGCATATTGATTATAAAAACTGGATGGCACAACGCCACTGGCAATTTTAACTGCATCGGCTAATTGAAATGCCTGCCTGTCGCTAATTAATTCTTTAGTAACTGTTGAGATTGATTGCGGAATATCTTTAACAGCCATAGCTGTTTTTGTTGCGCCAAAAGAGTATTCACTGTTATAGCTTTTAGTTGTTCTGCCAATGACTTCCACAGTTTGCAGTTGGTTACTTTTATAAAACAAAACAAGGTTGCCTAAATCAATTACCTCTTTGTCTTTTACTTTCACTAATACTTCATAGGTTTCAAAACCAACTGCTGTTATTTGCAACTGATAATTAGCTGCTGAAACATTTTCTAACAGAAATTCACCATTCAAATTTGCGGTAGTTGTTTTATTGTTTTTACCTGAAACAATTTTTATACTGGCATTGCTTATGCCTTCTTTGTTTTCGGCAATTGCTTTACCTTTTATTACCGTTTGTGCTGATGCATTAATTCCTTGTATCAGCAAAGTCATTAATAGAATCCTTTTCATTTTATCTTGTTAGTTGTTGGTTAAATAGTTTCCAAATACAATGTCTGTAATTCATTTGCCGTAATATCAGTTGTATTAACGGTATGCACCAATTCCCCCTGCCGCATAATCCCAATTCGTGTCCCCACATTTACCGCATTAAAAATATCGTGCGTTGCCATGAAAATCGTTTTGCCATCGGCGGCTAGTTCTTTACATATTTTGGTAAACTCGGCGGTGGCTTTAGGGTCGAGGCCGCTCGTAGGTTCATCCATTAAAATCACATCGGCATTTTTTGCCAAGGCGATTGCAATACCTACTTTTTGGCGCATGCCTTTACTGTAAGTTGATAATCTTTTTTGATGTGCTTCGCTTTGTAAACCAGCTTTGGACAAGAAGCCCGTAAGCTTTTCTTTGCTGTATTTAAAACCAGCTAAACGGCTGAAGAAATCTAAATTTTCTATGCCATCTAAATTACCGTAGAGCTGCACCACTTCTGGTATGTAGGCTACAAACTTTTTAGT
>JBBQKO010000274.1:0-5647 GCA_038327005.1 Chitinophagales bacterium
ACACATTGGTGCGGTTGTTACCTACGATACAGGCTATGAAGAACTGGCCTATGATTATCTGATTGGCCGTGCTTTCGATAATAGGGTAGGTGGTTTTATGATTGCGGAAGTAGCCCGCTTGCTGAAAGAAAATAAAAAGAAATTACCTTTTGCTTTATACATTGTAAATGCGGTGCAGGAAGAAATTGGTTTACGTGGTGCAGAAATGATTGCCCGCAGAATCAAGCCGGATATTGCGATCATCACTGATGTAACACATGATACGTCTACCCCAATGATCAATAAAATGATACAGGGAGATACCGTTTGTGGCAAAGGTCCTTCGCTTACATTTGGCCCGGCGGTACATAATAAATTATTGGATATCGTGCAGGATGTAGCGGCTAAAAATAAAATTGATGTACAGTTACATGCTGTTAGCAGAAGCACCGGTACCGACACCGATTCATTTGCTTATGCCAATGATGGTTGCCCTTCGGTATTGATCTCAATTCCGCTCCGTTATATGCATACTACAGTGGAAATGCTGCATAAAAGCGACGTGGAAAACACCATACGACTGATGTATGAAACTTTACTAACGCTATCTCCTAAAACTAATTTAAGTTATTTTTAATGGATTACACCTATGAGGTTGTAAGACCTCATAGGTTTTTTTTAAGTTGTTTTTTTCAGGGAAATTTCAACTGCTTTTTGTTGTTGCTGATTCTATAAAAAAAGTAAGCTTCAAAAAAATATAGAATGCACCGGGAAGATACAGGTAGATGTAACGGTCTGCCTTTGCAGGCCTCTGTAGGAACGGGCCGTTGCCTGTTTTATAACAAATTAAATCGTATTGCAAAACAAAACAGGCCACGGCAGAACAGGCCACGGAAGGGTTTATTGGATATTTGAATAGTAGATCGCAATAGGTTAATGATTATTATTTTAAAATGCACTTATCCATCTGGAAATATATATATAGGACGGTACCTTCTCCTTTTAATGATGATATGTGAAAACCTCCTAAAGTATTTTTGATGAATCCAACGGAGAAGAATACACCTGGTAATTCATCAGAGGTATTTACAAAAAATAAAAAATAGAGGAAATGAAAAAGGAAGAAAATGGGTGTCTTCAAAACAATGCAACTAATAATTGTCGGGGAAAGTTTCAACAATTGATAACAAGCGTTTCTTTTGGTTTGATTGAGGTAATAAACGGGGCAGTATTTTAATTCAATTGCAACGCAGGCAGCCGATAGGTTTGCGAATCGTACACAAATAGTTCATCGATCTCAATGGTCCAGTATTTATATAATGGTGTCGTCAGCAGGTAATCTTCTACTTCTTTCTTATTGGTTGCATTGATGATCATCCAGCATCGTTGTGTTTCCATACTCACGGAATAGTAATCCATTATTCCTTTATCAATCAGTTTATCTACAATTTTCCGGTGATCTGGTACCAGACTCATAAATTCATCATCCATTTCAAAATGAATGGTTACCTGGTATTTGCTGAAATGTTCTTCGTTTAAATTGTCCATGGTAAAATATTGTTTTCCCATTCCTTTTTAAAGGGGGTAGTTATTTTAATATAGTTATCGGTATAGCCTTCCATCATACCATTTTTGTTGTGCATTTCAAACAAAACATTCCTTGTTTTACCAACGTGTTGCGCACTGAAATATTGCATTTTTTGGTAACTCAAATTGCGCAACATTTTGTTTCGCTCATTCCTCGTATGATTTGGTACCACTGGCTTCATACTTGCGGCAAGTGTATTTGCCCTTTCAGAATAGGTAAACACATGCAAGTAAGAAATATCAAGGTTATGTAAAAAATCAAACGTCTCTTTAAACTGCTCATCCGTTTCGCCTGGAAAACCCACAATCACATCCACACCAATACAACAATGCGGCATCAGTTTTTTAATCAACGCTACCCTTTCTGCATACAATTCTTTTTTATAACGCCTTCTCATCAGCCCCAGTATTTGATTGCTGCCGCTTTGCAAGGGAATGTGAAAATGCGGCATAAATTTTTTACTCGTACTTACAAACTCAATGATTTCATTGGTAAGTAAATTAGGCTCAATAGATGAAATACGATAACGCTCCGGCCCAAAAGAACAATCCAACTCTTGTATCAAAGAAAAGAAATTCCCCTCATCAGGCCCTTGCCCTAAATCCCCCCTTCGGGGGGCGGGGGGGCTGAAATCTCCCAAATTAATCCCCGTCAAAATAATTTCTTTAACGTTCTGCTCCGCTATTGTTTTTACATTGGCAACAATGTTTTCAATGGCATCACTCCTGCTTTTTCCTCTTGCCAACGGAATGGTGCAAAAGGAGCAATTGTAATCGCAACCATCCTGCACTTTTAAAAATACCCGGGTGCGGTCGTTAAAAGATTGAGAGGCAGTGAATACATTTACATCTTCAATATCGCAACTGCAAATTTTGGCACTATCACCTTTCGTAATTTCTTTCAGGTGTTCGCTAATGTTGAATTTTTCTGCGGCACCCAATACAAGATCTACTCCGGGAATGGCTGCAATTTCAGCAGGTTTTAATTGTGCATAACAGCCGGTAATTACCACCAATGCTTCCGGTGCTTTACGTTGGATGCGCCTAACCAGCATGCGGCATTCTTTATCTGCATTGTCGGTTACCGAACAGGTGTTGATTACATACACATCTGCCACCTCGTCAAATTCTTTCTTTGTAAAACCATCATTCTCCAGCAATTTCCCAATAGTAGAAGTTTCTGAAAAATTCAATTTACAGCCCAATGTATGTAGTGCAACGCTTTTACTCATTACTGCAAAGATAAGCGGCCCTCCTTTAAAAGTTATCGCAGGGCTTATCACTTTCTAAAGAATGCATTGTAAAACCATCTTTTCCTTTACTTTAGCACCATATTTAAACTATGACAAAAAAATATCTGCCGTTTATTGTACTAATTGTAGCTGCCCTGCTGCTTTTTTATCTAAAAAAAAATCAACGTGGTAGTTTCCCAACCAATCCATCCACAGAAATCAGTGTACCGGTAATTACCGGGGAGGCTTTTAACCGCAATGCACAAAAAATCATTTACAGCAAACATGCCCGCTGCAGGATGGATTGCCGCCATATTGATGAAAGTGAAGTAATGGAAATATTAAAATCAGGTAAATTAAATGAGGCTAAAATAGAAGAAGACAGCCGTGGAAAGACTTATCCACTGGAAGGTAAAACGCATGACAATCAAAACGTAAGGATCGTGTTTGCACCTAAGCAGGACGAACTGGTAGTGGTGACGGTAATTGATTTGGATAAAGAATGGGTTTGTGATTGTGGCAACAAATAAAACTACATCCATCCTAACCCAAAACAATCTAATTTTGCTGCGAAATTTTAGGCACTTTGCTTTTATAATTTGTAACGATTTCAAAATTCCTTTTCGGAAAAACAAGCCATGAAAATAAAATCTTTTTTCGCAAAACCTTTTGCGGCATATATCCATAAGCAAATTAAGAAAGGAATGGAAACGGCTGTAGAAGATCAGCAATCCATTTTTTTAAGCCTGTTGAAAGGGGCAGCCAAAACTGATTTTGGAAAAGAGCATGGTTTTGATAAAATTAAAACCTACGAAGAGTTTATACAACAGGTTCCCATCAGGGATTACGAGCAATTTAAGCCATACATTGAAAAGATAAAGGAAGGACGGCACAATGTGTTGTGGAAAGGACAGCCCATTTATTTTGCCAAAACCAGCGGCACCACAAGCGGCGTAAAATACATTCCCATTAGTAAAGACTCCATCGGTAATCATATCAATACAGCACGAAATGCACTGTTGTATTATATGGCTGAAACAGGAAACACAAAGTTTGCGAATGGTAAATTGATATTCCTAAGCGGATCTCCTGAACTGGAAAGGATTGGAGGGATACCAACAGGGCGTTTAAGCGGTATCGTAAACCATCATGTACCCAGGTATTTACGGGCCAATCAATTACCATCTTATGAAACCAATTGTATAGAAGAATGGGAAGAAAAACTGGATAAAATTGTTGATGAAACAATCAGGCAGCAAATGACGCTGATCAGTGGAATACCACCATGGATGCAGATGTATTTTGACAGGCTCGAAGAAAAGAGCGGTAAAAAAATTGGCGAATTATTTCCCGACTTTAGTGTGATGGTTCAGGGCGGTGTAAACTTTGAACCCTATAAAGCCAAATTGTTTGAAAGCATCGGACGCAAGATCGATACGATTGAATTATTTCCTGCCAGCGAAGGATTCTTTGCATTCCAGGATGCGCAAACGGCTGAGGGCTTATTGTTGAATACCAACAGCGGAATATTTTTTGAATTTGTACCGGCATTAGAAATTTTCAATGATAAGCCTACCAGGTTATCTTTAAAGGATGTGAAAGTTGGGGAGAATTATGCCATGATCATTAATAACAATGCAGGTTTGTGGGGATATAATTTAGGAGATACGGTTAAGTTTGTATCTACCAGCCCTTACCGCATCATTGTTACCGGACGAACCAAACATTTTATTTCTGCCTTTGGAGAGCATGTGATTGGAGAAGAAGTGGAAGCTGCATTATTAGATGCCGCTGCCACAGAAAAAGTTCAGATTACAGAGTTTACGGTAGCGCCCATGATTGCAAAAGATGGTGGTAAAAGTTACCATGAATGGCTGATTGAGTTTGAAAATATACCTGCTGACCTTACTAGCTTTGCAAAGAAGATAGATGATAATTTAAGGGCAAAGAATGTGTACTACGATGATTTGATTGGCGGTAATATTTTAGAGCAACTGAATATATCGGTTGTAAAGAAGCATGGCTTTATCGACTACATGAAAAGTATTGGAAAGCTGGGCGGACAAAACAAAGTACCCAGACTTAGCAACGACCGGGATATTGCAGATGCGATGAAGGAGTGGATCGTCTAAGACTGTTGCTTTCAAATATTAAAAATTATATTTTTAAAACGTAAGTTAATTTTTAAAAGGAATCCACTAAAATACAAGCACAGTCGTCTTCTTTCAAGGCAATTATTTCTGCCGTAAAATAGTTGTCAGTACAAGAAAAACAGTTGCTCCGTTTGGAATTATTTTCAAGTGATTTGGTTGCTGAAATGAACGTTTTTGAAACTCAATTAAAGAAAAAAAATAATTATCAAAAAAGATAGACGATGAGGTTGTAAGTATTACAACGTCTATGAGAACCAGTAAGTATGACAACTCCTCAAAAATGTTGCATTGATAGTTGCGTCAGGGTAAAATATGCAGGTCATTTTAAAACGGCCGCTCTGCTGCGTTGTATTGCTGAAAATAATTTGTTGGTACTGGCTTGTAACGTTCGGGTATTCCTGTAGTGATAGAAGCAAAAGCCAAGCGATACTTGTCATGCCCACAATTGAAGCACATTAACAAACCGCATTTAGAGGCTTTCAATCTCGTCTTTAGTCAATCCGGTGTATTTGATTATTTTCTCAATTGGCTCACTATTATCTTTCATAGCTTTTCCTATGAGATTAGCTTTTTGTTTCTCTGCTTTCTTTTCAGCAAACTCAATTCTGCCGATTTCATCTCTCTCTTTGATTGATGCTCTTTGGTAATCTTCTAATTCTTCCTTAGTCCAATTCTGTTGATTGGCTTCTGTGTAGG
>JBBQKO010000275.1:0-5643 GCA_038327005.1 Chitinophagales bacterium
GCAAGTAGCTCATGGCGGTAAGGTAATTGGGCTTTTGCATCAACCGCAGATCATTCACTAAACGGTTAAAAGTAATCGCCTGTGTAAACAATAACAAAAATGCGATTAGCGGATAGACAATGGGCAAGCTTTTGCCAAAGCCAGAAAGCTGTATCAATATAGATTTAAAAAGAAACCCATCCGTTTGCTGGGTAGAAGGAATTACCGGCTGAGCAAACATTGGCATTTTGAGCAACAACCCATATACAAATAAGAGGAAGGTATTGTAAGGATTGTTAGATTTAAAAACGCCTGTCACTTGAATATTATTTTTTGAACCTTCTTATAGGGAACGTCCGTGAAATATTGATTTGATTGCTTTGCAAAAGTGAGTAATAATTATTGATTAAAAAATAGTTTATCCATTTGTACCCAGGTCAACAATCTTCTGTAATTCAATACCTGATACAATTGCGCAAATTCGGATGGTGCCACTTTCATTTCCGCAGATCATTTACTGTGCTTCGGTCTGAAAGGAAATATCCTTGATGGAAAATTTTTTTACTGCGAAATATAGCAGGCTAAAGAAGCATGTAAACAAGATCGTAATGGCCCATGTTTGGTAATATTGAATGGGAAACAAAAACCGTACTGCAATTTCTTTGAAAAGACCCAAAGGATTGGTTACAATATTCCAGCTATTCCATCGCAGGAACCTTCCGAGGTAAACCCCAAAGGATCCCATAAACAAACACAGCAACATCAGTTTGTTGGTGGCCGAATGGCTGATTTGTTTCAGCAGAAAAATCTCCACTTTATACAACGATGCAAACGCCATCAAAAGGCCGGTACCTGCGGAAGTAAATAGCAGTACCGCATCATACCAAATGGGTACATTGGTTTTTGCTTCCAGGTGAATCAGATCAGTAATGATGTAAAGCGCATTGGGGAAAAATAGTAGCCAGGCTGCTAATAAAAAGCCAGCTATCCATTTGCTACTCGCTTTATTGCCGGCGAGATAGATACTAATCTGGAAAGGAATCCATGCAAGGAATAGATTCCATAAGAGAAAGAGATAGCGACTATGCCCAGAATATAATATTCTGAAGGCAATCATGCAGGTGATGAATGCAACAAATACACTCAATAGTTTTTGAAAGTTGGATAGTTTGTACATTTTTATAAATTTAATAAGGTTAAAATTTTGGGTAGAAAAATGACCAGGCCAGTTGCAACACTTCCGGCTGCTGCTAATAGAACGGCTGCTGCCGAAACATCTTTTACAATTTTGATGAAGGGATGGATCTCCTTTGTAACGGTATCGCACAAAAATTCAATGGCTGTATTTATCAATTCAAGTGACAATACCAGCATTGAGCAAACAATGATGAATAGCCATTCAGTTGTATTGATTTGCAAAATGAATCCGGCAACGACCACGCCTGGGAGCACAAGCAAATGAATTCTAAAATTCAATTGTGTTTTATAACTGTACCGGATGCCCTGCCACGCATGAGCAAACGATTTAAATAGTTTCATAAAAGTTGTATTAGTGTTGAATGGTTTTTGTAAGCCGAAAAAAATTCCCGAAAAACCTGTTTTAAAAATGACTGTTACTAAAGTTACTGCTTATATCGGGGCACTTCATCATACAATGCATACACATCTTAGTTATAGTGAATACTAGATAAAATAGTGAACAAATTTTTTATGAACCCAACAGAAGTTTTTCATCCGATAGCTAATGGATTTAAGTGCATGGGCAAATATGATTTTGTTATTCATCCTTTTTGGTAAAAAGGATGAATAATCATCCCGATTGATATCGCATATGTGTCAAGCTAAGGATATTACCCCTCATTTTTTACCACATCATATTAATGCTGAAAATTAGTGCAACAGTATTTACGCCAGCGGCGTAACCTGTTTGTAGCTTCGCAAATCCATCAATGCAAACCCTGCGCCAGCGGCGCAGCCTGATAATTTGGGTAATGCAGAAAAACGCAAGGTTTGCCCCGCTTGGGCAAATGCGTTTTATGTTAAAAATTTCTACAAACAGGTTACGCCGCTGGCGTAAAAATACCAATAGTAAAACTTCTTGAAACCTTTTCCGCATATATGTTATAGCTATATAATTAAAAAATTAACTTGACGCCCATTGATATCGGGATATATTTTATTTTTCAAAAAGCGAAAAACCAACTCATTGATTTGTTATTTAATTACAGTTGATGTACGAACAGAAGGTTCCAGTTTATTAGCAACGTATTCATCCGACCAATTCCATGAAAGCCAGCTATAGGCTTTTTGTATAGTTGAAAATTCCTTTTTACGGTTTTCGAAAACCTGTCTTTGCGAAAGCGATGAACGGTAAAGATATTCACCTTCTGTGTTTTCTTTAACCGCCTCGGTTCTATCAAGCACCTCTAAATTCTTCTCCAAAAGTGGCAGCACTTTATCGGAAAGTGTGAGCAGAAATTTTACATCAAGGGTAATGGTATCTTTTCTTGCGAGGTTATATTTGGCAATGGTTTCATCCCAATGTATGCACGATGAAATCACGAGTATGATGATGGCTACCCATGCATTTACCCGCAATAAATAATAAGCAGTTTTTCTTTGATGAATTTTTATAAAAACGGTGGTTAATCCCGCTAGAACCATTACAAGAAATATTAAAACACCGATTCTTTTATAGGCCAGTCCGTAATGCCCGATGTAATAATAATCTCTGAATAATACAGAAACTACCAGTATTCCATTTTGCACTAACCATGCATAGGCACCTAAGCGTAACCATTTGTTTTGCTTATAAAAATTAAGATTGCCCCGAAAGAAAAAGAGTAATAAAAACATGGCAAGTAGGATTGAAAAAATCAGCAGTCCTGTTCCTTCATGCACGTATTCGCTGAGGTTGAGATTGTTGTTGTAGGCAAAGCCAAACCAAACATACCGGATGTCAACACAGTTAATACAAAGCAATAGCCCATTCAATAAAAACAAGCTAATGACGGCCGTTTTATTTTCATTGCGCAAAGCCATTGCCCCGTTGGCAAATCTGCCCATCAATACAGAAAGCAACTGGAACCAACTGCTCTCTTTCCATTGAAGGAGGTTGTTCTTTTTGCGCCACAAATCGTTTGGCATTTTGATATCGGCATCTGAAAAATATTGGACGCTGCTTTTTAATAATAGCCCTCCGGTAATTAACAAGCCCAATAATAAAAATCCCAATCGATCCCAGCTAAACCATGCAAAAAAACGACCGAAGAAATGTTGCAATGAGATTCCAATATCATTTACCAGGCTTTTAAAAATTGTGTTGGCAAAATTGTATAACATAAAAAATACCAACACCAATAAAATTGGAATGACTAAAAAGCGAATAATTTTTTTAATTCCATACAAATTCAAACGCTTACTCTTTAATAATTGAATGTTAGTGAACAGGGATGGAATCACTAACAAATAATTCATAAAGGCAGAAGCCGTTGCATACAAAACAGAGCGATGCACATATTGCGAAAATGCTACCACCAGCAGGAGGGTGCCACTAAAGGCGACTTTGCTTAAAAATGTATTTTGAATTACGACTGTAATCAATGTAATCAAATGACCAGCCAACAGCCATTTCATCAATGGATTTGCAAATGCGGAAGGGTACAGATAAAAAACGGACCATAATACAAATGCATCAAATAAAATGGTGTTGACGGCCAATTTCTCCTGCCAGAAAATGATATTGAATAATAAAGCGCCTGCAGTAACTAAGAGTATTTTAACGGATGCTTGTTTCATTGATTTTGGTTTTAAAGGTTTTAAAAAATAGAATAACTACTAACTGGACACAATAGCTGAAATTTTTAATTGCGGTTATAAATGATTTCATTTTCATTGATTGTATGAATGAGTAATTGAGTCGGCTGATCTAACAGGTTAAACCACTGCCAACCTTCAATGGCTTTGCACCGGCTACCACGTTGAAAGGCATGGTTAAATTTATTCCAGTATTCGGGCATGGTTACCATACCGAACACAACGGTCGCCAGCACGGGAAATGACAGGTGATGATTACCCAACATAAAACACTGGAGGCAAACCTCCCCTTCATCCGTGGTGTCGTACTGCAGCAGGATATGTTTGATGTCGTGTTTTACATAGTAGGGCAAGAGTTTGAGATTTTTCTTATCCAGCATTGTTACCAATTCCCTTCCCAATGTACCTTCCGGTAGTTGATACAATGCCTCTTTTGTAAACTCAAATTTTTGAGGTGACCGGATGATTTTTAGAATTGGCAATGCAAGTTGGTGTGTCAAGAACACCAATAATTTCGAACGAAGTTTACGAATGAACGGATGCATAATTATTGGATATTTTATGTGAAGGAATATTTTTGAAAATTGTGAAGTGCACCATGATTGATGTTATGGAGGATATTACAATCGAGAGCGAAAGAAAAAGTTGTTGCCGTTCAAGTTCAGTGTCATCGAACAAAAACAGAATGAGTGAAGACAATGATGAAAGGATGAATCCTGCTTTGAGCAATGATTGGAACAACATGGCTTTTTCCCAGTTGATGAGTAGCACCAACCAAAAAATAAACATCCCAGGTATAGAAAAAATCAGCGTGAATACAAGCGTAAGTCCAAATCCTGCTGGCCAGTAGCTACATTCAGTTGAAAATAAACCCAACCAGGTGGCACTAAGCAAAGCGTTGAGCAATGCTGCCCAAACCCAAATGGTAAACGCTGAAAATATTGATTTAAAGAATTTCATAAATTAAAAGTGCTTTGAATTACAAAGTATAGGTACAAAAAAAATTTACCTGGTTGAGCGGATCATTGCCTCAAGTGCAGTGATGTGCGCTTTGAAGGCTTTTTCCCCGGCCTTTGTTACTGAATAAGTGGTATTGGTTTTGCGGCCAATAAATCCTTTTGCCACATGAATGGTTCCTGACTCTTCCAGTGTTTTTAAATGACTGGCCAGGTTACCATCTGTAATGTCCAACAGTTCCTTTAACTCAATAAAACTTACGGCCGCATTCACCATCAGGGCACTCATAATACCCAGGCGAATCCGGCTGTCGAAAATTTTATTTAAATCCTTTATTGGGTTCATCCTCTTTGTACTTGAATTATTCTTCCGAAAATTATTAATGTTTAATTAAGAAAATTTACAGTAGTGTTCTGTTAAGCCTAAAATGAGTTAAAGTGATAACTCGAATTTTAGGCACTAATTACACGAATTAAACATTTACTACTGTATCAAAGTGAGTTTAATAATTCGTATAGTAAGATAAATAGTACGCCAATTTAAAGTTAACACCACAGCAGTATAAATTGAAAGCATTTTTATCATATCAAATTAAACTCATCGACATCACAAGCGCCGCTTACTAGCACGTTAGCTAATCAGCACATTAGCACATTAGCCGATTAGCAAATTAGCAAATTAGCAAATTAGCACATTTGCCAATTAGCCAATCAGCCAATTGTTCTCTCATATTTATACCACATCACAATGCCATAAAGGATATGTAAAATCCCAAATCCCATAGCCCAGAAATAAAGACCAAAACCGATACTCCAAAGATTCATAATGCCTAGCGCTAACTGACCGAAACCGAGGTAACGTATTTCACCCAGCGTGTATTTACTGGCATTT
>JBBQKO010000276.1:0-5619 GCA_038327005.1 Chitinophagales bacterium
GGCCCAGGTTTGAATATTGAGTTGTGCACTGCCGTCACAAATGATCGGATTTACTTTTTTATAGAGATAGGGCTGTAAGCGATTATCCGGAAGCGTATCCTTTATGCAAATTGTCATGGTTGGTAAAGTATGCGAATAAAGATTCCAGGAAAGATAATGATCCCACCATCCAATAAAATTAAGACCGGGTAAAATAGCCCAGCAAAGCAATACTATTTTTAAGCGAATGTTGGTTAAGTGAAACTGGAAGGATGGTACAACTATATTTTTAAGGAAGAGGTGATACAGGTAGAATATCATGGCAATATTCCAGGGCCAAACGATTACATTATATCCTATGCCTAACGGACCGAGTAGCAATAAAATAAAACCATGCATTGCTATCAGTAATAGGGCAGCGATTTTCTTTGTACTGGCAAACAGCAACCCGACGCCTGCTATGCACTCAACCATTGGCAATGCATAGCCGCAATAATGTAACCAGTTTTTTTGCTGAAAAGGTATTGGTAAATGCAGCATTCGCTTCAATATGGTATGATCCCACATATAGTTAACAAAGCTGTCCTGCATTTTGTGGATGCCACTATAAAAATAAATGGTTGCCAATGCAATCACGAAGCAGGAATGAATTACCGCTGCTTTTCCGCTTTTATTTAAAATGAAAAGCAAGAGTATAAACAGGTATAGATATTCCCAGGGTTGCCAGCGGTTTTCATCCAGCACACAGGTGCATACTTCAATCAGCAAAAGCGTATATTGAAAGGGCTTGTATCCTGGCTTGATAGTCAATACAATCAATAAAGCGATTGAAGAAAATAACAATACCCAATGAATAATTGCGGGAACATTCGATAAAAAATCAAAGGCTGGCATAACTGGAAATAGCCTTTCCGTTATCCAAAGTTTCCAACTGATTACTTTAGCTATCAGCCAAAAAATGCAGGTTACTGAAAGTAAAAAATTTGCCTCGCCGTTACTAGCTGATACTGATTTTTTATTATCATTTAACCAAATCAAAACCTTCCCACAATTTTAAAATTTATCAACCTTGGGGTCAATCTGTTGGGGATGCTGTAAGTGGTGTTGGAAAAATCCTTTATCAATTGATAAGAGATTGTATTGGGGCGGTCAATCAAATTAAATACTTCAAAGCTTGCCCAGATATTATCAAAGTCTTTAAATGGATTATGGCTTCTGCGTTGATTCTTTTCGCTCAATAGCAAGGCACTGAAACCAATATCAACCCGGATATACGGATCAATAACTAGTGCATTTCTGTACTTCACGCTGTTGGGAATATTGAACGACATATTACTGCCGTACAACATATTCAGGTGTACTTTAAAATTTTTATTGTTGGGCAAATAATCCTGTAAAAATAATCCAATGGTGATCAATCGATCCGTTGGACGGCGCAACCAACCCACGTCATTCCGAATGCTGTCTGTTGGTACCCTGTCTTCAGTTTGTGCAGAAATTATTTCACCGGCTGCATTTTTATAATTGAAAAAATGGTCACCGTCTATATTCTCCCTGGTACGCATCAAACCGATGCTGAGCCAGCTTTCGGCATCCTTCACCAATTCGCCATAAAACCTTGTTTCAATACCATAGGCATATGCTTTCGCATTGTTATTACCAAAATAACGAATCCTTACATTGTCGATATCATAAGGATTGATATCCCTCATTTGTTTGTAGTAGGCTTCCGTTGTTACCCGGAATGGCCGGTTGCCTCTTTTATAATTGTAATCCAATCCTGCTACTAACTGGTAACTTTTTTGTGATTTTACATCCGTATTTAAAGTGCCATCATATTTTCTTAACTCCCTGTAAAATGCCGGCTGGTTATAAGAACCGGCTGCCAGTTTTACCACTACATCTTTGGTCCAATTGGGTTTATAACTAACCTGCATGCGTGGGCTGATAAAAAATTCTTTGTTCAACGAATTGTAGTTGTACCGGATGCCTCCCTGAAGTGTGATGTCGCCATGTTGATTTTGAAGGTTGATATTGTCTTGTATGTAACCACTGTACTTTTGAATAGAAAGGTTGGCATTAGATTGTAAAAATTTATTCAGCAGTCCGGTATTAAGCGGTAATGAGTAGCCGGCACTGTCCTGGTATTCCCATTCATATAAACGGTCGTCGATATTCGTTTGCTCAATGCTATTGCCAAATTGTATAAAATGCTTTCCCTTATCCACGCTGCCTTTCAGACTTCCATTCCAAACTGCTATGTCTAACTGGTTGCGGCCATAATTTTGATAAAACCCAGCTCCTAGTGGATTTACGATTTGGCCAAATGAACTGCTGCTGTTATCAAAGTCACGGTCGCCAAAGAGGTAGGCACCAGCAATGTCAAAATTTTCATTTTCCTTGTTTTGAAAACGGCTGAGCATCCATTTTAACCGAAGCTTTTTATTGGGCGTGTACAATGCACTTAAACCAATCATGCTGGTTTTGTAAGCGTTTCTTTCCTGTCCTTCAAAACTAATGTCCAATCCAAGATTAGATGTAAAAAGTGGTGAAAAAACAGAGGTCGTCTTTTGAGCAGATTCAGGAATCAGGTTGAATTTAGTGCCGGAAAAATTGGTCAGCAACTCCAGTTGTAAACGATTGCTTACCTGGTAGGTAACATAGCCCTGCACATCAGAAGAGGAAGGAATATAAGCACCCTTTGTTTCCTGGCTGCTCAGCAGATTGCGGTTGCTTCGGTTTCTTACTCCAAGGAGGTAAGTTATTTTTTCTTTTTTTGAAGATCCTTCCAGGTGAAAACCCTGTTCTAAAAGGCTTACATATACTGAGCCGCCAAAATTTGTTGGTTTTTTATACTGAACGTCCAGCACACTACTCATTTTATCGCCATATTTTGATTGAAAGCCGCCGTTATAAAAATTGACATTCTTTGCCATTTCCGGATTGATAAAACTTAATCCTTCCTGCTGACCGCTTCTAACCAGGTAAGGTCTAAAGATTTCAAAATCGTTCAGGTAAATTAAGTTCTCATCATAATTGCCGCCTCTTACGGTGTATTGAGAAGTAAGTTCGTTGTTGCTGCCCACCAGTATTTTTATCAACCCTTCAATACCCCCAACCGTACTAGGAAGCACCAATGCATTTTTAGGATTTATTTTTGTCAATCCCAATTCTTTTCTTTCCCTTTCCTCACTTACTACCACGGTTTCAAGGGTTTTGCCAATGCGTTCCATCCGAAGCGTCATCTTTTCTTCTTCATTTTCGCTCAGGAAAAAATTCTTCTGCGTTTCTGCATAGCCGGTATATGAAAAAATAAGTCCAAAGGATTGATCTGCCGGAACCTTTATCCGAAAATAGCCACTATCATTTGTTACAATGCCGGTGGTTTTTCCCAAAATTACAATCGATACTTTGGCAAGTGGGTTTTCGTCTGCATCTATTACGTTTCCACTTACAAAGGCTGTTTTCTTTTGGGCAGAACTGTACATACAAACCAGTGATAACACAAGGACAGAAAGTATTCTCATTTAATGAAGGTAATTTTTTTTATTCTTTTAATTATAACCGGTGCAAAAATCCGAAACCTTATCAATACTTTTGAAAAAATTATACCATGAAAACATATTTTTTGATTGCAACGTTTTGTACGATCATAGCGGCAGGCTGCAATAACAATGTAAAAAATACCGAAGTTGACGCACCGAAAGAAGATTCTGTCGTTTCTACTTTGACAGATTTATCGGCAGTAACTGATATTAAAAAATTATTGTGCCAAAACTGGGAGCATAAAGAAGACGCCGAAGATGCTGCATTATCCGGGGGCGGGGATGGGCTTGAAATTCCTTATCGTGGTTTTTCATTTTTTGAAGATGCTTCCGCAGTTGAAAATCCAAGAGATAAAATGAAGTTTGGAAAGTGGACCCTGGATGAAGCCAATAAAACCATTAGCATTGAATATAATAAGGGAGGTAAAGCGCAATTAAAAATAGTTGCCATTGGTGCCAAACAAATGATTTTGATGAACCCGGCTGACCAGAAGAAAGTTGAATACAAAGCTGATGCTAAAATGCAACAGAACCTGGCTGACGATCCTTTTCATGCTTCAAATAATCAATGGCGTATCAAGCCTGCAAAATCTGAGTCGGATAGTGCCATCAAACAAAGAACAGAACAATGCGTACTTTTCTATTCAAAATTCCTGGCTGACAATGCAAACAGGGGTGGTAATATTATTTCCTTTGTTGGCTTCCCCACCTGCTTCAAATGGTATAGTGGCGGCGTTTCTATCAAGTCGGCAGAAACCGTGGAAGAAAAATGGATCAATTGCTATTACAATAAGGAGCAGGCCATGAAGGGGTACGCCCTGCTTGACGGGATTATTGGTAAAAAATATAAGTGGAACAAAGAAGAAGCCAATTGGGTAAAGCAATCGGCCGATGTAGTACGCCAGATGTATGACACACTTAGATTGCTTTAAGTCTTGCAATGGTTGCAATGGGATCGGCTGATTTAAAAACAGTGTTTCCTGCCACCAATATGTCTGCACCTGCATCAATGATTTGTTGGGCATTATCTTCGGTTACGCCACCATCAATTTCAATTTTCACCTTCAGTCCACGTTCATCAATCATGGCCCGTAGTTGTTTAATTTTTTGAAGGGTATAAGGGATGAATGATTGTCCGCCAAAACCAGGGTTCACACTCATCAGGCAAACTATATCAATATCCGCTAAAATGTCTTTCAGTGATTCTACCGGGGTATGCGGGTTTACAGCAACACCAGCCTTCATTCCCAAACCTTTTATTTGTTGAATATTGCGGTGCAGATGAGGGCAGGCCTCAATGTGTACCGATAAAATATCGGCGCCGGCTTTTTTAAAAAGTTCTGCATAATTGCCCGGCTCCTCAATCATTAAATGAACATCACAAATCTTGGTGGTGGCTTTTCTGAAAAACGCTATCAGCATAGGACCAAAGCTAATGTTGGGAACAAAACGTCCGTCCATCACATCCAGGTGAAACCAGTCGGCCTCGCTTTTATTCAGCATATTACATTCGTCTTGTAATTGCAAAAAGTTAGAAGCAAGTAATGATGGTGCAATGATAGCCATGTTGTTTATTTTAGTTGAATGTTTTGTATTTCGGTTAACAGTTTTTTCATAGCTACTGATGCATTCCAATCATTTTCAAATTAGCACATCAGCACATTAGCACATTAGCGAATTAGCACATTAGAAAATTAGCACATTATCAAATCAGCAAATTATTTCACCCCCATCCTTCCCAACCCATCCTTCGCCTCTAAATAATTGGGATCTATTTGCAATGCCAGTTGGTAGTTTTCAATGGCTTCTTTTCTTTTGTCTAGTTTTTCATAGCACCGGCCCATCCAGTAATATCCCTCATCAAAAGTATTCTGCACGGCCACGGCTTTTTGCAATACATCCAAAGCTTCCTGGTACTTTGTAAGATCAAAAAGGCAAATGGCTTTTTCCCGGTATGCCATGATGTACCTGTAATCTATAGTAAGGCAATTGTTGAAATAGCTGATTGCTTTCGCCTTTTCGCCCGTGTAATTGTAATACAAGCCTTTGATGAAAATGGCCTGTAGTTGGGCATTTGCCGCAGGTGTTTGCAATA
>JBBQKO010000277.1:0-5605 GCA_038327005.1 Chitinophagales bacterium
AGATAATCCTGCATAAACTCAACCTGTTTGTATTTATTACCGGCTCTTTCTGCTTCCATTGCCTTGCGCTCCTTGTTGCTGCAATGTTTGCATTTTTCTTCCATCTTTTTATCAATCTTCAGGTCTTTATCCAGGCATTCCTGCAAAATACGGTGTACCATCACATCCGGATAGCGACGTATGGGAGAAGTGAAATGGCAATAATACTCAAATCCCAACCCATAGTGCCCTACATTTTTGGAGGTGTAGACTGCCTTTGCCATGGTGCGTATCCCCAGTTGCTCCAACACATGTTGTTCTGGCTTACCATTTACTTCTTTCAATAATTTATTAAAAGATTTGGCTACCTCCGCCTCATTGTGAATATCAAATGTGTAACCGAATTTCCGTGCAAATGCGGCAAATGGTTTCAGCTTTTCATCATCCGGTGTGGCGTGTATGCGATAGGGAAATGGAACGGGTTCCTTATTACTTTTTATTCTTGATACATATTCTGCAATGGTTCTATTAGCCAGCAACATAAACTCTTCTACCAGTTTGTGCGAATCCTTGCTTTCTTTTACCACAATTCCTATTGGCTTGCCATTTTCATCCAACTTAAACCTAACCTCTGTTGACGAAAAATTGATGGCTCCATTGTCAAACCGCTCTTTCCTGAAATGCTTGGCCAATGAGTTTAATAATAGTATTGCTTTGTAATGCAGGCCATCTTTTGCTTCTATAATCTGATCTACATCTTCATAAGTAAAACGGTGATTGCTATGAATGATCGTTCTGCCAATCCACTTATGTTTGATCTCTCCCCGGTTAGTAATTTGAAAAATTACAGAGAAAGTATATTTATCCTCGTTGGGCCTTAGTGAACAAAGCTCGTTACTGATTTTTTCAGGCAACATTGGGTTTACCCGATCCGGCAAATACACGCTGGTGGCCCGTTCATAGGCTGACTTATCTAAAATACTGTTCGGTTTTACAAAATGACTTACATCTGCAATGTGTACTCCAATTTCATAATTTCCATTGTCAAGATTGCGGATAGAAATAGCATCGTCAAA
The DNA here is from genome assembly GCA_038327005.1 of Chitinophagales bacterium. Classification (GTDB taxonomy): domain Bacteria; phylum Bacteroidota; class Bacteroidia; order Chitinophagales; family Chitinophagaceae; genus Ferruginibacter. Next base: position 1,056 of record JBBQKO010000277.1, read on the forward strand.
ATCTTTCGCATCGATTGGATCAATCGTGAACGTAAGGATGTCCCTGCAATCCTTTCTCTTCTTCAGTTCTTCCCTGGTAATGGTTTCCGACAATTTCATGGCTTCATCCATCACTGCTCTATCAAATTCCAATGCAAAGCCCGACTCTATCAGAATCTCTTTCATCGCCATATCATTCACATCATCCGACTTTAAAATCGTTACAACTTCACCCTCCGGTTTTTTATCGGTTTTGTTCCATTTCACCATCTTTACCACAACACGGTCGTTATTAACCGCCCCGTTCAATTTTTCGATCGGTATATAAAAATCGGGGATTGGCTTTTCGGATGCAGCTACAAAAAAGGCTACATTTTTATTTACCTGTACATTTCCGATAAAAGTATTTCTCAGGCGCTCTACCACTTCCGATATCTTGCCTTCTGTACGGCGCCCTCTTCCGCTGTCTTTGCTTACCTGCACCCTTACGGTGTCACCATGAAAGGCATGCTGAAAATCATTTGGTCTCACCACAATATCCTGCTCCAATCCTTCCACAATTACAAAGCCCATTCCACTGCGGGCTATATCTAATTTACCGATTACACTTTCCGTATGTGAAGATTTTTTATCACTTGCTTTTCTTTCCTTACTCATAATTTTTTTAATTCATTTGTATTTATACCGGCATTTTTATTAACGGCAAAAATCTACATTCCATTTATTTTTAAACAGCATTGTTGCTTTGCTGTTTATTCCTATCTGCATCAAGCAACAACCCAGCATTGTGTAAACCAGTTGTCATCGACTTATTTTACTGATTGCATCAATGAGTAGTTTAATTTTAAAGCTACCTTAGAAGTTGGAGCCATTTTTAACTAATGTCATGCAGGATTTCTGAATCGAGTCTGTACTATCAAAACCAACCAATACGTAATCGGCAGAACGATACCAAACTGTAATCCAATGCAATGTACCAACTTATTGCTACATTCGATAAAACCAACGGCTGTGCAAACACCCACAAATTCTCCACATAGGATCATAACACGTACCATCTGGATACTATCATTGGTGAGTCTTTTCACTGATACGGCCAGTGAAATGCTATACCCCGTGATGCCTGTTTTTTTAAAACACATTGGATTTTCGATCATCTTCATTGGTATTTTAGAAGGCGTTGCAGAGGCCGTGGCCGGATTAAGCAAAAGCTATTTTGGAAAGCTGAGCGACAAAACCGGTAAACGTTTACCCTTTGTACAATTTGGCTATGCCTTAAGTGCCATTAGTAAACCCATGATGGCTATATTTATTTTCCCTTTCTGGATATTCCTGTCCCGTACCATCGATCGCATCGGCAAAGGTGTACGCACTGGCGCAAGGGATGCCATGCTAAGCGATGAAGCCACGGAAAAAACCAAGGGCAGGGTGTTTGGATTTCACAGAAGTATGGATACACTTGGCGCTGTAATCGGCCCCGGTATAGCCCTGATTTATTTGTATTTTAATCCAACGGATTACACTACCCTTTTTTTAATTGCCTTTATTCCTGGTGTACTGTCCATCATTTCTACCTTACTCATTAAAGAAAAAAAGAGACCTGACATTACTGGTATTAACCTGTCGGCTGCCGCAAGAGAAATCAATCCGTTGTCGGCTATTGTTGCGTACTGGAAAACGAGTCCCGCTGTTTACAGGAAATTAATAATGGGATTATTGGCATTTGCATTGTTTAACAGTTCAGATATTTTTTTACTTTTAAAAATGAAAGAAAGCGGTTTGAATGACACTGCGGTAATTGGAGTGTATATTTTTTATAACCTCGTGTATGCGATTGCCGCATATCCCCTCGGCGTTATGGGTGATAAATTTGGACTAAAGAAAATTTTGATGCTCGGCCTTGGTCTCTTTGCGTTGGTTTATATAGGCTTTGCTTTCAACCATAATTTCTTTTTTTATTTTGTGCTTTTTGCATTGTACGCCATTTATGCGGCGGCTACAGAAAGTATTTCAAAAGCATGGATTAGTAACATGGTAGATAAAACCGAAACAGCCACGGCTATTGGCACCTATGCCGGTTTGCAAAGTATAGCGGCGTTAATAGCCAGCAGCCTGGCAGGACTACTTTGGTATAATTTTGGGGCAATGACTACTTTCTTAATTACTGCGGGCGTTACCTTGCTGGTGGTAATTTATTTATTCAGCTTGCCCCAAAAAAAATAATCATATCACACCCGCAATAAATGGGACAATTTTTTAAAAACATTGTTATCGACAAGTAGAGCATTCCACTTAATACCTAACTTTATTTAAAATTTTAACATGGAAAATTATGAAACAGTTGTAGCAGCGTTGAGTGGCTTAAAGGCAAAAGGCTACTCGCTCGACTTTAATATCGCCTTTGATAAAATCATCTGCAATGAAAACGGATTGTGCTTTAATCCAAATGAATTTGAGATTACAGAAGTGTACCGTTTTGAAGGTGACAGCAATCCTTCAGATGAGGATATTGTATATGCCATCGAATCCAAAGATGGCAGTATCAAAGGAAGTTTAACCAGTGCTTACGGCATGTATGCAGATACCGTTAGTACCGCAATGCTGAAAAAATTAACTATCAATCATCATTCATAATCTAACAATCAAAAAAACTTATAAATATGGCTGGCAAAATCGATAGAAGAAAATTTTTACAACTCTCCGCACTATCTGCCCCTTTGATTGCCTCGAAAAAAAGCCTCGCAAATGGTTTTAACATTCCGGTTTCGCCCATTGTAATATCTACCTGGGATTCGGGTATGAAAGTAAATGCGGAGGCATGGAAGGTATTAGTTGCCAATGGTAAATCGATTGATGCCATTGAAGCGGGTGCAAGGCAGATGGAAGACACACTCGACTGTTGCGTAGGATTGGGTGGCTACCCGGACAGAGATGGAATTGTTACGCTGGATGCCTGCATCATGGATGAACATGCCAACTGTGGAGCTGTAGCAGGTTTGGAACAAATTAAACATCCAATATCTGTTGCCAGAAAATTAATGGAAACTACACCACATGTGCTATTGGTAGGTAACGGCGCACAACAGTTTGCCCTGCAGCATGGCTTTCCAAAAGAAAGCGGCCAACTTTCTGAAAGTGCTGAAAAAGTCTACAAGGAATGGTTGAAAAGTTCAGAATATAAACCCATCATGAACATAGAAAACAGAAAAGACAGCGGCCCTTTTGCTCCCAGCTTTTTCCCGGATGGCAGCCCCAATCATGATACCATGGGCTTGCTGGCAATGGATACAAAGGGAAACCTTGCAGGAGGCGTAACCACCAGCGGAATGGCATTTAAAATACATGGCCGTGTAGGCGATTCTGCGGTGATTGGTGCCGGATTGTATGTTGACAATGAAGTGGGTTCCGCAACCAGCAGTGGTGTAGGCGAAGAAGTAATCAGAATTTGCGGTACCCACCTGGTAGTAGAATTTATGCGGCAAGGCAATAGCCCGGAAATGGCTTGTAAAAAAGCAGTGGAACGTATTGTAAAAAGAAACCCGGAGAAAGCAAAAACGCTACAGGTAGGTTTTTTGGCTATGAATAAAAAAGGGCAATACGGTGCATATTCCATTCAAAAAGGATTTGTATTTTCTGTAAAAACAAACAGTATAAACAAAATTCATCCTTCTAAGTATTTGTTGAGTTAAAGTGGCTGGTTGGTTGCATTGTTACATTGTTGGATTGTTGGATGGCTGGATTGTTATTATGTTGCATTGTTATATTGTTGATGGTTGATTGTTGATTGAGCTGTACTTTCCCTAAAGCATTTTAAATTCTTAATTTTTAATTCCCAATTGATTCTTAATTCTACGTATAAAATCATGCCCCAAAAAATTGAAGTCATTGGTTTTAATATCGAAAGTTGCGCCACTGCTCAGGCGGCTGGTGCACACCGCATTGAATTGTGCGATAATCCATACGATGGTGGCACCACAGCTTCGCATGGTTTTATAAAAGCTGCAAGGAAACTTTTAACCAACCAATTGTTCCCCATCATCCGTCCACGGGGTGGCGATTTTTTGTACAGCGATGCGGAGTTTGATATTATGAAAACGGATGTGCAGCTCTGTAAAAGCCTGGGCTGCGATGGTGTTGTAATTGGTATGCTGCATGCAGATGGATCGGTGGACACAGCCAGGTGCAAACAATTGGTAGACCTGGCTTATCCGCTCGGCGTTACTTTTCATAGAGCATTTGACCGGACCAATGATCCTTTTAAGGCTTTAGAAGATATTATATCCATCGGTTGCGAACGAATCCTCACTTCGGGTCAAAAGCCTACAGCCATGGAAGCAACAGAATTGATCGCCAATTTAATCGATCAGGCTGACAGCAGGATCATCATTATGCCTGGCAGTGGTGTACGCTCTGAAAACATCCTTGAACTGGCTGAAAAAACCGGCGCTACCGAATTTCATACATCTGCAAGAATTTCAACTTCCAGTAAAATGGATTTTATAATTGAAGCAATGCAGGAAAATTTAACGGCGGTAATTACAGATGGGGATGAGGTTCGAAAAATTATCCAG
>JBBQKO010000278.1:0-5593 GCA_038327005.1 Chitinophagales bacterium
AAAAGACAGTTCAGGAAAACCTGTTTATCAAAGAGTGTATGCTACCCTCAATATTCAGAAACAGTCTTTTAATGCAAGTGCTCAAATGGATGTGAATATTGTGGAAGTAACAAGCCGGAGAAGTATTACCAATAATTCCTATAGCGACAACTATAACTGGCTGGAAGAAAAAGCAACTTTTACAGGCGACCGCAGGGCATTGAGTGACAATGACTGGGTACTTGTAAACAACAATTATAATAACCCCACCAGAGAAGATATTTTAGACAGGCTATATCGCAATATTTATCCCCAGGTAAAAAACAGGATCAGCAATGAAGTAGATTGGTAGGTGCCTTTAAAAAATATTTTCACTAAAAAACCGGCAAAAATTTGCCGGTTTTTTGTTTTTTTAACAATGCAGTAATCGATTAGTTTACAACCATCCATTCCTTTTTTTCTGCCTTACAGTTATCCATTTTTTAATGGATGGTTCTTAGCAGATGAGGTCTGTTTTGAAAGACTTAAAACGACACTCAAAAGATTTATGGCACGGTTTTGGAAAACTGGTACCCAGGCGCCAATAAATGTTAATACTTAAAAAATAAAAAACTTAATATCATGAACACTACAGATAATTTTCCAAAAACAGATGCACTAAACGAACCAGTGCGCAATAGTAATTTTAAGAATGCCATCATTGGTGTTTTAGCTGCAGGTGTAATAGGCCTGGGTGGATATATGATTGTTGATAAAAATAAAACAAGTGAAGTTTTAACCCAGAAGGAAGTACAGATTGCTTCAGTCTCTGATGAGAAAAGTAAAGTTCAGGAAAGCTTTGATGCTTCATTGGCAAGACTTGATAGCATGTCGACTATTAATAAGGGTTTAGAAGGGAAGCTGACAGAAAAAAACGGTGAAATCGCCAAAGTAAAAACTGAAATCCGCAGTATTTTAAATAAGAAAAATGCAACTGCTGCTGAATTATCAAGAGCAAAAATGCTGATTGAATCCTTAAACGGAAAGATTGAAAGTATGCAGGTAGAAGTGGCCCGTTTAACAGAAGAAAATACAACCCTATCGAATGATAAAGTTGTACTTACTCAGGAAAAAGAAAAACTAACAACGGATTTGACTGCTACAACTGTAGTTAAACAGGACCTGGAAAAGAAAGTGGATGTAGCTTCTACATTGAATGCTTCGAACATTAGCATTACACCAATCAATGTAAGGAACAATGGTAAAGAAAAAATTTCAACCGTTGCAAAGCGTGTAGATAAACTAGTGGTTAGCTTTGATGTAAACAACCGCATTGCGCAACCAGGTATGACTGATGTATATGTACTGGTAATAGGACCTGATGGCAAGGCATTATCAGTGGATGCTTTAGGTTCAGGAACATTTACCACCCGTGAAGATGGAGACAAATCTTTTACAGCTAAAGTTCCGGTCGATATAGAAACAGCCAAAAAGAAAAATGTAGAATTTGCTTTTAAGCCTGGTGCTAATTTTCAACAAGGAAATTATACCATTCAAATTTATCAAAATGGATTTAAGATCGGTGAAGGAACACGTTCATTAAAAAAGGGAGGTTTATTTAGTTAATCGTTTTAATCCGTACCTTCTATATATACAACTATCAATTAAAAGAAGCTACCAGGAATTTATTCTGGTAGCTTCTTTTATTTTATTCATTTTGCCTTTACCCTGTTTCAAAATAAAATACAACCTATTAATTCAACTTAAGGTTTCCTTTTACAATAAAACTTTTAGCTGCGCTAACAGTAAGCTTTGCACCCGCTGTAACGGTGTAAGGAATGTTTAAAATACATTGTCCGCCTTGCACCGGAGAGATGATTATTTCGCTGCCTACATTAATAGAAGCAGGAGGAAAAATATGGTTGTCCCAGTTGTTTACATCATTCCAATTACCATTGCCTGTAAAAGTATATACCGGTTTTAAGTCAGTAACAAAAGCCGCCACATCAAAACTTCGTAATTTTTGATTCACCACTAAATCAATCCCAAAAACTGTTCGGGAAAATCTCTCATCACTGATATAACCATAAGTGTCATTTCTCAAACTAATTCCTTCCGCCTGGCCCATCACTATAGCATCCGGCAAATCAATCTGTCGCTTATTTCCGTTGAAATAACTTTCCCCGCTATAATCTGTAAACAGATGCAAATAATGACTACCTGTTCCCGAATTTTTATACCCCATTAATAGGATTAATTTTTTGCCCACTGTTTTATCCGCAGCAGTAACCAGGTAATTGGTAGCAAGCGTTTCTAATGGAGTGGCAATATAGGTTCCGGCAGTAAGCGAATTTATTTGGTAGTGCGTTGTATTTAAATCAAGCCAGTTTTTTGTAAATAGGTGAATTTTCCCTCCATCTATTACCATTGCTTCGCAATCAAATTTTGTATGATTGACTGATGTTGGCAAAATGGGATGCGGCTGATCACTGTAGGAAAAATTAATGATTTCAATTTGTCCTAAAGGGATGGTTACTTCCGGATTGTTGATATAATCAGGTATGGCAGCCAGTGGAAATTTATATATTTTTAAATCAATTCTTGCTCCATTGTAGTTGTTACCAAAATCGCCTACATAAAGGTTTACACCATCAAAGCCAATGTCTTCCCAGTCAATATTCGCAGCACCGGAAAGGTTCACTTTTTGCAGAATCGCATTGGAGATTGTATCAATTCTATAAATGGCTGCAGCACCGCCACCATCATTAAAACTCCACAAATAATCACCAGCCATTTGTAATCCACTACTCTCTACCAGGACTGTGTTAATGGGATCTACCTTTATTGGTGGCGTATAATTGGTAACTGTGTAAGTGCAACTGCCGTCATTTACGGTGGCCAACGGGTTAAAATTATTGGACAGAGGATCTGTACAACCAGCGATTTGTGCAAATGATGGGTTGTCATCAAACAACAGGAAAAAGCTGGCTAATAATGAAATTCTAAAAATAATAATCATCTTATTGAATTGTACAATTTGGATCTAGCTTTTGTCTTCGAACATAAAATAATTTCATTCTTTCATTTAAAAATAAGGACATTCTAAATTGACAGCGAATGCTATTTAATCAGCAATTTATGAAACCGGTCTACTTCAGATTTTTCCAATGGAGAAACAGGTTCATTGTTATCGTATTTTAATTTTATAAAAAGTACTCTTTTGTGTTGAGGATATTTTGCTAAGATTTCCGTTAATTGACTTTGCAGCGGGTCTTGCTTCTCAGGTGGTTTTACGATGGTTAGCGTAGCTGGTGCTTTTTCCCGATTCGGCATCTTTAATATTATCGCTTCCAAGGTGGCCAGTTTACCGGGTGCTAATGACTTTACATTAGAAGCTTTACTCATCAATCCTTCCAATTGCTTTTTACTAAGGCTTCCTCTTTCCTGGTATTGATACAATAAGCTTTCAACAAATTTAGAAGTAGGATAGGCAGCCAGCGATCCTTTGAGTATATCTAAAATAATATCCAGGTCTGGTTTAATTCTGTGCATTGTTATAATTAAGTCGATAAAAGTAGCTGAAATAATATTGCTAAAATAATGGAATAAATTTTACTGGCCTGATCGGTTGGTACCTTCAATTTAATTTACTTTTTTAAATACCAGTGTTGTCATACTCCTGGTGTCATTTACATTCACGGTTTTCACTTCTTCAATCAATGCTATTGGATGATCGTTTAACAGTTTTTGTATTATTGCCCTTGTTAATAAAAATCGGGTGGAGCCATCGGGAATAAAATAAACACCATCGCTCATTGGAACAATACTGTCTTCAATTCCAATAGCTGAAGTCATTCTGATAAATAAGCTTCCTTCCGGTTTCAATACTCTTACCATTTCATGAATCATAGCATCAAACTGTAAATAACTTTCAGCAAAATGTAAGACAGCATTGCTGATGACATGATCAAAAGAACAATTTTCAAAAGGCATATTTTCTATTGGACCAATTAGCAAATGATCCCTTGGGAAATCGGGGTATTGATGATTTACTTCGTCAATTGCGATGGCATCTATATCAATACCAAAACATTCAATTTGATTGAAAATAAACCAATGCAGGTTTCTACCCAAACCACAACCGGCATCTAAAACCAAATCCTTTTCACTATATCGTCCTTTCATAATCTGATCAAGCAAATAGATGTCTGTATTACCAGTAAGTTGCATTAATGTAAATGATTGCATTGTATAAAAATACAGTAATAGTACATAGCAGTTCAAATCAAATACATAGCTGGTATTTAATTAAACAGATTCTATCACTGTTTTTTTGAAATGTATTTCCCAAACCATATAACACTGTTGAAAGAAGAAAAATACAATCACTCCAAACTTTTCTTAACCAGATTATTATGTTGATAATTCAAGCGCTATTTTTTCCAAAAAATATTTTTGTTCTTTTATTTTAAAATTTCCGGTCCGTGGTTGGTTCTTCACCAAACACTTGACACTACGATATCCGATCTATCGGATTTCAACTGCAACCTATTATTGATGTTACATTCTCGTTTTAATATATTTATTTAATTTGTGCTTAACTTTGCCCGCAAAAATTAAATATTATGAGATACCTGATAACTGCCTTTTTCATTTTAGCGGCTAGCTTTTCTTTTGCCCAGGATTCAACCTTTAAACATGCTACAGCAAAAAAATCATACATCGAGTTTAACGGCGGTAACTACAACGGATACGAAATTGAGTTGAATGCCCCCTCAGATATTGTGGAGGATGCCATCAAACAAAAATTTAAATCAATGGGTACAAAGCCAAAGGAAATAAAAGGTTTTATGGTGTATCGCAATGTCTTATTGGCTTCCATTGATCCGGTGAAACCAGTAGATGCATTCATTAAAGTTGAAAGAAAAAGTAAGAAGGAAAAAGATCAGACCCTCATCTATTTCATTTCCTCGGCGCCAGGCGAAATTGCAGATGAAAAATTAAAAGCAGATGCCTCCGGTAAAGCCGGGATTGCCGCATTAGAAAATGGAGATGCCTTTCTATTGGGTATGATACCTGCTGTTAAACTGGGTGTTTATGATAAAGACCTCGCCAACCAGCAAACGATTGTAAAAAAAGAAGAAAAAAACCTGACAAATTTAAAAGAAGATCAGGCAGATCTCGAAAAGAAAATTAGAAAATTACAAAGCGATCTTGACTACAACGTCAAAGCCCAGGAAAGACAAACCATTGAGGTAGAAAAGGTGAAAACAAAACTAAATGAACTGGTTGCAAAAAAGCCTTTTAACTAAGCACAAAAAAATAAATTCGTGTACCCCCTTTCAATTGGATGGTTGATTGAAGAATCCATTTGATATAAGAAATGGCATACTTAAATACCCGTTCAATTTTCTTTCAACAGATAAATCAACTTTCAATCGTATTGATGGCGGCGTAACCATTTATTTAACAGCCTTCAATATAAAATTTTTTTAAAAATCATGAGCCGTTGTTATTGCTGTTAATTTGTTGCGGCAATGAATTGAATAACTTTGTTCAAACAACCAAACATGATCAGCTACAATCCAAAAGAGTGGTTCACATTTATATTCAGGTTTCATAAGGCGGATACTTT
>JBBQKO010000279.1:0-5527 GCA_038327005.1 Chitinophagales bacterium
ATGGCGAAAAAGAATAAAGACAGCCATGAAATCCCCACCAGCAACAAAATCATTTTACCCCGGCCAAATCTTTTTAGTTCTGCAATAAACTTAACGCCATAAAACTTACTAACCATGTAACCAACTACCTGGCTGATCACCAAACAACTTTTATAGGCAACGCCCCAAACAGGCTCCACATCCTGGTAAGTGGCTACTGTAAAGGGTTTACGAAAACCATATACCATCGCATAGGTAAGAAAAGTAATGACAGCCGCATAAACCGGCGTAGCCGATAATTTTAAAGCAAGCGGTGTTGGAGTTCCTTTGCTCACACTTTTAAATTTAAAATGGCCGGTAATTCCGCTAAAGACCCGATGATATAATCGGGAGAAAACTGCTCCAGTTCTTCCCGGCTGTAAGAGCCGGTTGTAACACTCACAATTAATCCACAACCTGTATTTCTTCCCTCTGCAATATCCACTTCTGTATCGCCTACTTTTACTACCTGCTTCACATCATCCAGATTTAACTGATCCATAATAGACCGGATCATAAACGGATGTGGTCGTCCCTGTGGCACTTCATCGCTTGATACAACCACATCCACCAGGCCATTTTTAATCCAGCCAAGGCGGTCCATAATGGAATCGGTTATAATTTTTGTAAAGCCGGTATCCAATCCAATTTTAATATTGTTGGCGTGTAGCAGGTAGAACATTTCCTCGGCAAATGGCAAAGGATGTAAATCCTGTGTTTGCAAATAATACGAACACATATCTTCCGTAAACTGGTTATGAATCTGCTGTATCAATGCCTCATTGGTCAACTGATCCGGATAAAATTTTTCGAGCAAAATTTTTATTGCTTCGATTTTCCGGTAGCCCATGATAAAGTTTATTTCGGCGGGCACCACAGGATAACCTGCCTTTTCAAAAGCGCCACTGAAAGCGGTGTTTACACTATCATTGTCAGTTACAGTAGTACCGGCTATATCGAATACAACGAGGGATGTTTGCATGGTTTGAAACGGTTGATGGTTGAAGATTGAAGGTTGGTGGTTGATGGTTGATGGTTTAGGTCGCAATACGTTAAAATTTATTGTTGGGCTAAATGTGTGATCATCATTTTTCTGTAATAATCCAAAGGAGGCAATGGAATGTTTTCCAATTTGGCCTGCTCATCCCATTTCCTTAATTGAATGTACAATGGATGCAGTTCATCTGCTTCAAATGCGGTAGCTTCTTCATCCGTCATTCTTCCTCCCTGAAACTTGAGTGTTTTTTTACTTGCATCTGAAAGCCGCTCAAAGTATTCAGGGTACTTCCAGGTGAGGTATCTTTTGGCGGGCACATGAGCTGCCACCAGCTTTGCAATTTTTTCTGAAAAGCCTTTCTGGCGCAAATAGTCTGCACCCATCAACTCATGATCTACTACACCATAACCACCCATCTGAACTGCCGGCATTACATGCTCCAACAAGTGCCCGATGTCATGAAAAAAAGCAGCCAATATTACTTCATTATCATATCCTCCTTCCTCAGCCAGTTGTGCACACTGGCACATGTGCTCTATTTGCGAAACCGGTTCACCAATATAATCCTGCTCACCAAAGCGTTCATACAATTTCAAAACCTCATCGGTTATTGTTTGATATTTAGGACTCATAATAATGCTGTTAGAAATATTTATAAATTAATTTCCATGGTTAAAGATGCACTTCTACCCATACCATTGATACCGCTGCCATGTGTACGATAATCAACATTAAAAATATTTTGAACCGCACCATAAAAAGAAAACTGGCGGATGGTATAATTACCATAAAAATTCAACAAATTCCATCCCGGCGTACCGCCCTTAGCTATTCTGTTATCATCCTTATCCCCCTTTGCCAGTCTGCCTTGTTTGCCGGCAAATAAATATTCTGCACCAAGGCCCCATTTATTTTTATTGTAATTTAACAGCACTCGTCCATTGAATGGCGGTATCCGGCGCATGGGTTCTTTGCCGGAAAGGTTCTGTCCATACAAATACGATGCATTGGTCTTTACACTAAGGGCATTGGTAATACTGTAATTGAAACTTAACTCGGTTCCTTTGATATAGGACTTCTGGCTGTTTTCTTTGGTGTACACATTGTAGCCACCCACCTGCTGACCGGGCACCTGCACCCGTGTAATCAAATCAGTCAGGTGCATATAAAAAAATGCCACTGATGATTGTATTTTTTTATTGATAAAACGGTAACCAATTTCTGTGTTGTAAGTCTTCTCAGGCTTTAAATCGTACGCCGGTATTTCGTACCTGAAATCAACCAATCCGAGCGATCCAAGATCATCAATATTAGGCGTTCTGTAACCGGTGCTAAAGGATGAATACACATTTTGATTGCTGCCAATATGGTACAGCAGCGCAACGTTTGTAACCAATGATGAAGGCTTTACGGTAATATCGCCCAACTTGAATGCACTGGTAGCAGTATCCGGAATGGTAATGGCCACACTATTGTAACGAAGCCCGGCTTCCATCTCAAATTTACCATTAGTAAAATGATGTAAACTGTACACCGAAAAATTACCACTGGTGGCATTGTTGGGATACAAGCCCCGCTGGTTAAGCATTTGATTATTGGCAACCTTTATTTGCTGCTTGCTGCTTTTCACCAGGTCGTGGTAATATTCCACACCGGTGTTGGCTGTCCATTTTTTTGAAACTACAGAGAATACATCTGCCACATTACCCCAGGTTTTTACTTTATCTTCTTCAACAAATTTATTGACATTGCCATTTCTTTGGTAGTCTCTCCGCTCAAGGCTTTTTTGTAAAGAAGAAATAAACGTGATCTTATCCAGTAATTTATTTTTGCTTGTTAACTCCAGTTTTGCATACGTCATCCGGCGTTGTTGCGGATCGAAAAAATAGTAGGCAAAATTTTCCAGTTTAACCCGGTGATACAAAGGCACATCCGTTTGACGAAGCAACTGGTGAGAAACGGTGACCACGGCATTTGCTGCCAGTTGATACTTTAATTTAAAATCGATCGCCTGCTCTTTATAGCCGGATGGAAATTGGCGGCCTGTTGTATCGCCTCCATACAAATCACCAAATTTCTTATTGCTGTAACCCGCTACAATGGCTAGTTTCTCCGAACTATATTCCACCGATGCCCGGCCACTGTATTCCATATCCTGTGTAGTGGTTTTTCCCCGTAGTGTTCCATGCCAGCTTTTATCTTTGCTAAAAGCTGGATCTTTTGTAAATACCTGCACTACTCCACCCAATGCATCTGATCCGTATTGAACAGAACCTGTGCCCCTTGCAACCTCAATTTTTGAAACGGATGCTGCATCAATGGTATTAAAATATTGATTGGGACCATAGCGAAAAGTTGCGTTGTTTAGCCGAATGCCATCCTGTAAAATCAGCGTTTGGTTACCGGTTAATCCACGCACAAAAGGCGATCCGCCACCATGGTTGGTTTTCTGGATAAACACGCCGGTAGTGCCAGTGAGTGCTTCAGGTGTGGTTCGATATTGACGGCCAATTATTTCCTTGCTGCTTAACAGCGAAACAGCGTACGGAATGGAAAGCAGCTCAGTACTTTTTCTGGTAGCCGTGATGGTCACTTCACTTAAATTACCAACAGAATCAGTCAACTGGCTATTGTTGCTTTCGGCTGTTGAAATGCTGATATCTTGCGCCAACAAACCTGTTATAAACCCCTGCAGCATTAAAACAAAAAAAACCTTTTTTAGCATCATACTTATTTATTGATTCCGCCCATGGTTTGATTTTGCTGATTGTAATGATCGGCCCGCATGTCTTTTACATCATCCATTTCAGGACCCTTCATAATTTTACGCCAATCTATATTTCTGTTGTATTTTTTCATTGCTTTCTCCACATCAAAAATACGTGAATCATGTTGCTCTAAAGTATAAGGCGTAAAGTCAGGCTTATCGGTAAAAAAATCCTGCAGTAAGGATGCGGTTACATCATACTGGTTTACATATTTAACACCCAAAATATTATAAATGGTTTTTAAAATGGAACCAAAATTCGCATGGGTATGACTCACATATCCCTTCTTAACATAAGGACCCGCCATCATTAAAATACTGCGATGTGCATCAATGTGATCTACCCCACCCTGCGGATCATCTTCGGTAATAATCACCAGCATATTTTTCCAATATTTGGTACGGGAAAGAAAATGCAATATCCTGCCAACGGCCAGGTCGTTATCAGCTACAAACGAGTGTGGATAGGCGTATCCGTCTTCTGGTCTTATCCCTGCGCCATGATCATTGGGTACCTGCATGGTAATTAACGAAGGCAGTGGCATCTTTCCTTTGATCCACATTTTTGTAAACTCATCTTCAAACTGGTTCATCCGAAACTGGTCGGGTATGTTCATATTAAAACCTGCGTAATTGCGACTGGTTCTTGTAAATAAAGCCTTTTGCATGGGTACCATTACGCCATGTCCGGCTCCGGTTGCGGTATCCATCCATTCTTCTCTTACATGTGCCGTTTCGTTGGCTTCGCCAAAATTATAGAAATTGATTTTCTTTCTTTCCAATGCTTCCCAAAGTCCTCCAATCTCTGCATAGTCTTCAGGGTCCATACTTCCGGTAGAACCCGGAAAACGACGGCCCGGAGCTTTAGAAAAATAGTTAGCCGTTTTGTCAACGCTGGAGTTGGCTTCTACCCATTCGTTGGGTATTACACCCATCATCCAATGATGCCCGTGTATAGATGCATCGCTATCACAATAAAAATTATCACTAAAAGAAAATTGCTTTGCTGCCTTGTGGTGATTGGGTGTTACACTTAGATTGGGAAACTTACTACGCAATGAATCCGGAACTGTGTACTCACAATTTACACCAAACCGGGCAAGACTGCTATCTCCATTTGCATTTTTGAGTTGGCCCATTATCTCATCATAGGTTCTGTTTTCCTTTGTGATGTACACAATGTATTTTATCGGACTTGCATGAGAGCCCGGCAAAGCAGGCAAAGGATTTTTTATATCATCGGTTACAACTGTACTTACAAAAGTATTGCTGATTGTTTGTTTAGTATAAGCAGCGAGTTCAGCCGACGATGGCATGCTTACTTTTTGAAAACTGCCCAATTGAATGTCGCCGATATAAGTACCCTGTGGCGGAGCTGTAAAACCTGCACCACCATTGGGTCCGGCGCCCAAACCACGAATGGAAATAATGTACATTTCTTTTTCATCTTTTGATAACTGCACCCTTGTAGGTCCCCAGCCGGTGGGTATTAAACCTTTGGTTTTTTTTGTTGCAACATCTATTACTGCCACCGCATTAAAACCAAGCAATGCTACATACAATGTTTTTTCATCTTTACTCAACGTAATCCCAAAGGGTAAAAGGCCACGAAATTTGTCGATGCGTTTATCTACACTTATCTGGATATGACCTGTTATTTTATGCAGCTTATAATCAATGATGGAAATATTATCGTTGGTGGCATTGGTTACATATGCAAATCTTTTGCCCACAGCAATTGAATT
>JBBQKO010000280.1:0-5500 GCA_038327005.1 Chitinophagales bacterium
GAAAGTAAAAGAGCTTTTAAATAAAGACGATTTACTTTCAGGCGCAATTGTTATAAAGGCAGACTGAAGTCCCGTCAAACAATACTTTCAGCCCTGTTTCGTGTATGCACCTAACACGGCTTGACACATTTTACTGCGGCTCATTTAGCTGTTTCTTTTTATCACATTTATTCAATCAACAAAGAACAATATATTTTTAAATGGAAAAGCGTGTATTGTTTTGTCGATGCACAAAACATGGCAGGAGCAGCGTTACTAAAATAATTTGTGAATCCACCTTTCAGTTGCAGAACTCCCCTTCCGGCGCAGGCCTCCGGCCCTATCTCTTCCTTGTTACTAATCTTGTCTTCTAATAAAAACAAATCAACGAAAATCTCCCGGCTTCATCTAAAACACAATCAAAGATCCACATAGGTATTCCGAACAAGTGAGTCCCGAATGACGGGATAAATGACGCAACGCTGCCTGACTGCCTCAAGCAGATAGGTAGGCCGCCATGAATGCCGATAGCAATCGGGACAACCGCCGGTAAAATGATGTTCATTTATGTTTTTCTGATTTTAAAACACAGTCTTTTGCAAAAGATATTTCTTAGCAAAAGGTAATTACAAAACTCATTGTGTAATCAAGGAAATGTTGCGTCGATTAATACAACACAGGCATCATATTCTAATATACCTTACAATGATTGATAAACTTGCCTGGATAGCCATACAAGACAAACACATCCTCTCCACCAAAAGTGTCAGTAAAGAAAAATACTATATTCCCGGCGGTAAAAGAGAATCCGGTGAAACTGATGCGGCTGCTTTGTGCAGGGAAATTAAAGAAGAGTTGGGTATTGACCTGCTTTAAATTATCATATAAAGAGAAACCAACAAGAATTCAGTAAATTTACCGGACATAAATAAATAAGATCATGAGGGCAAAATATGTAAATCCTTTTACCGACTTTGGATTTAAGAAAATTTTTGGCGAAGAAGCCAGCAAACCACTTTTGATTGACTTTTTGAACGCCCTCTTACCTCAACAGAACAAGATTGTTGACCTCACATTTAAAAATACAGAACAGTTGGGGCAAACTGATGCAGACAGAAAAGCTATCTACGATATTTATTGCGAAAATGAAAGCGGCGAAAAATTTATTGTAGAATTACAAAAAGCAAAGCAAAACTATTTTAGGGAACGAACGATCTATTATTCAACTTTTCCTATTCGTGAACAGGCAGAAAAGGGGGGATGGAACTATAATTTAAAAGCTGTTTATTGTGTTGGTATT
The DNA here is from genome assembly GCA_038327005.1 of Chitinophagales bacterium. Classification (GTDB taxonomy): domain Bacteria; phylum Bacteroidota; class Bacteroidia; order Chitinophagales; family Chitinophagaceae; genus Ferruginibacter. The sequence goes on from JBBQKO010000280.1 coordinate 1,280, forward strand.
TTAGACTTCACTTTTGACGATTACGAAAGTGAACCGGAAAAAAGTGAAGTGGTACATACCATCAAACTGAAGAATCAGCACGGAAAGATATTTTATGAGAAGCTGACTTATATCTATCTTGAAATGCCAAATTTCAACCAGAAAGAAGCGGAATTAAAAACACGGTTGGATAAATGGTTGTATTTCATTAAACATTTAGAAGATTTCCAAACGATTCCTTCAATATTTAAAGATGCGGTTTTTACACAAGCTTTTGAGAAAGCCGAACTTGCCAAATTTAACCAAACCGAAATGGATCATTACGAAACTAGTTTGAAGGTATTCAGGGACAATAAAGCAGTATATGATTATGCCAGAGATACCGCCTATGACGAAGGTAAATCAGAAGGTCTACTAGAAGGTAAACTAGAAGGTAAACTAGAAGGTAAACTAGAAGGTAAACTAGAAGGTAAACTAGAAGGTAAACTAGAAGGTAAACTAGAAATTGCAAAGGCATTAAAAGAGAATGGTATTTCGACTGAGATAATCATTATAACGACTGGACTTTCTGAAAACGAAATCGCCAGATTGTAGGTGAAATACAAAACGCCAAATGAGTGATTTTGCGGGAGCAGGTATTAGAAAGGTCGCTCGACAGAAAATGTTTTGCTTCCAGGCTTTTGTATTGCACTGCGTGTGTAACCAAAAAATCATTGCATTAGAACAGTGCTGAACACAAACAATCAATTGATTTACACTCATCCGACAATGATTGATAAACTTGCCTAAGCCTTTATTAGTAGCAAGCTTAAATACCCTGCCAGCCTTGGAGGCAGATGTCGTGTCTCCTGACCAACAGGCGAATTATGCATTTTGTAAAGTTGTTTGAATTAAAAATGGGAACCTGGTGTTAGCATAGTATTCCTGAAATAGTAGTTTATCATCAAAGAAAAGTGGGTGACCAGCAATGGTTTAAAAGTGAGCGATAGTCAACATATCGGATGTTGGTCGGTAGACGCAGCATCGGCATTTGGGATATTTGGTTTAATGTGATTGGAGAGCGGGCGATTTTCGATTGCGTAAAAGTTTACAATGGTCAACATTTCGGATGTTGGTCGGTAAACGCAGCATCGGCGTTCTGGATTTTTAGTTTAATCTGATTTAAAAGCGTGAGACTTGCGATTGCGAAAAAGTGGTCAACGGTCAACGCTTCGGATGATGGTATCAAAACTCGTATCCGGAGTCTGCTTTTTTTCGTGTTATACGCAGTACAACTACATTCAATTGGAACCTGTAGAATGATTTTATGCGTTGTAACGTAATGACAGAAACAAGGCTTAGATTTCGGTTGTTGTAACGAGAGGAATAATCGGACATTTTTATTGCGCACTGATATAATCAATCGCCAGTTTAAAATCTTCTTCTTTTTTGTTGCCGACGAGGAAACCAATTTCTTCCAGCGAATCACCGGGGAAGTTGGCCATGTCTAGTGTTCGTCCACGGAAGGATGGTACCATGCTGCTGAAAGGGATCTCGATGGTTTGCCATTGCTTGGTTGTATTGAAACTGACTATGTAGGAGTAGTACTGGCTGCTTTTCGTTTTAACCCTAAACTGGTAAGCCTTACCATCGCCTTTTAGTGCGATTACAAATTTACTGTAGCCTTGTAGCTTCGTTTTGCCTGCATTGTACTTAATAGAAGAAAAGCCACCGTTATTATCAAGCGACACATGCCCCTGAAAAATGCCATGTCCTTCCTCATTCACATCCATCTTTCCTGCGGAAACGCCACCCATTACGGAATCATCCACCACATACCAGTTTTGCATGTTGGCGTCTTTTGTAAAATTAAAAAGCATCATCGTATTCATCATTAAACAGCCTATTGTTGAAAAAATTGTTGTCATCATCAGTCAAAGGATTTATGCAGCATTCAGCACTGCGAATAACCAATCAGTTTTAACAACTAAAAGCTGCTAATGTTTGCACAGCTTAATAAGGCGGTTGTTGTAAATGATTGCTCCACCAGGCGCAGTTGTCCGTCCAGTGTATCGTTGTTGCTGAATACACCCGTTTCTTTTACGAACAAATATCGGGTAGTACATATTCTATCAATGCGTCAAATAAAAGCACTGTTTTGACTTACAAACTGTAGAATATTTTACGCATAGTAACGTTAGCATACCCGACCAGGTCATCGCTAAGAGTAGCATGATTGCTAACAAAGTAACTCGCAATTTCCGGCTATGGCATTGGAGGAAACCGGCTGCAAATAGTTGGTGACGGCTACCCTGTGGCAATGAGAAAAGCATTCCTTTTTTATTCTGCAAATTCAATCAGGCTATTATTTTTTGACTGGCACTGTTGTTGAAAAGATTATGATTGTTTAAACGATAAAATATACAATCATGTCATACCAAACAGTCAATCCCTACACGGGTAAAGCAATAAAATTGTTCGATGAAATAAGTAAAGAGGCATTGGACGAAAAACTGCAAACTGCAGCTATCTGTTTTGAAACATGGGGTAAAACCAGTTTCAACGACCGGAAAAAAATAATACGAAAAGTGGCCAACCTGATGCGGGAACGGTCAGATGAATTGGCTGCGCTGATCACATTGGAGATGGGAAAACGCATCAGTGAAAGTAAAGGTGAAGTGGAACTGAGTGCAGCGATCTATGAATATTATGCAACCAATGCGGCTGATTTTTTGGCCGAAGAACTGCTATCGCCGGATAAAGGAACGGCGTATGTGCGCAAAGAACCAATCGGTGTTTTGTTGGGTATAGAGCCCTGGAATTATCCTTATTATCAGGTAGCAAGGTTTGCGGGACCTAATATCATGGCAGGCAATTGTATCATGCTAAAACACGCCAGTAGCGTTCCGCAATGTGCGCTGGCAATCGAGCAATTATTTTCGGATGCAGGTGCGCCGGCAGGTTTGTACACCAATCTGTTTATCAACTCGGATAAAATAGACGATCTGATAGCAAACCCTGTGATCAAAGGCGTGTCACTTACCGGAAGTGAAGCGGCCGGCGCCAAAGTAGCAGCGGCTGCTGGTAAAAATTTAAAGAAGTCGGTATTGGAATTGGGTGGCAGTGATCCGTTTATAGTGTTGGAAGATGCAGAACTGGATAAGACCGTGAAATGGGCTTTGTATGGCAGGATGCAAAACTGTGGACAGGCGTGCACTGCCGCAAAAAGATTTATTGTAATGGATAAAGTGTACGATGAATTTCTGCAAAAATTTAAAGCCGGGCTGGAGCAAATGCAGCCAGGTGACCCGATGGAGGAGGCAACGAAACTTGGTCCGCTCAGCAGCCAGTCTGCCTTGGAAGGCCTGGAAGCGCAGGTAGAAAAATCAGTAAAAGCAGGTGCGAAACTCCTAACGGGCGGTAAACGTTTTGACATGCCCGGATTTTTTATGCAACCCACCATTCTTACAGACATACCAAGTGATGCGGAGGCTTATCATGAAGAGTTGTTTGGGCCAGTAGCTTCTGTGTACCGGGTTAGCTCCGAAGATGAGGCCGTAGCATTGGCCAATGCTACCCGGTTTGGCCTTGGTGGAGCTATTTTTACTGCAGATGGAAAGCGTGGACAAAAACTGGCAGAAAGAATTGATTCAGGAATGGTATTTATCAATCACCCTACCGGCACACAACCTGATCTTCCTTTTGGTGGTACCAACCAAAGTGGTTATGGCAGAGAACTTTCATCGTATGGCATAGATGAATTTTTGAATAAAAAGCTGGTGCGTACCAGTAATATCAATGATAAATAAAATGGTTGGATCAGTAAAAAAACGGGAAATAATCTTTCCCGTTTTTTTACTGACTCATTTTAAAACAGTTGGCAGATAGATAGCTACTGTTAGAAATTGTATTGAACCAACTGGTGTTGACCTCCGCCTTGTTTGTTTTTCCAGCAAGGTCGGGGAGCCAAATTATTTGGTGCCTTCAAAAGAAAAATATTTGTTTGTCAATTGACAGTTCGCTCCATAATACATAGCGTTCCTTACCAACTAACAAGGCATTGGATGAGATGCTGCCGTGAAGACATTTTTGTTTATTTATTACCATGCGGCTCTGTAGTACACAATATCCCTGGCAAACGCAAAAGGTTCTGTAGGAGAAGTTGCAGCTAAAAGGGTGTTACCTGTTAATCTTTTGAGTAACAACTTCCTGCCCGTAAACAACCTGCAACGCATACACGCCCTGTGGCAATGTGTACAGACC
>JBBQKO010000281.1:0-5500 GCA_038327005.1 Chitinophagales bacterium
GGATGAATTGATTCTTAAAAATCTGGGGAACGAAAAAATCACTCCGTTTGTAACCAAACTTGATATGGAGCTCGCTGCCATTGAAAAAGGCGGCTACGATCATTTCATGCTGAAAGAAATATTTGAACAACCCAGCACCATTCATGATTGCCTGCGAGGCCGGTTAGACGCTTCGGCAGGCACCATTACCATGAGTGGTGTAATGCAAAATATAGAGGCGTTTAAAACTGCAAGCCGCATCATTATTGTAGCCTGTGGAACAAGCTGGCATGCAGGTTTGGTGGCAGAGTACATCATTGAAGAACTTTGCCGCATTCCGGTAGAAGTAGAATATGCTTCCGAATTCAGGTACCGAAATCCGGTAATCAATCACGGCGATATCATCATCGCCATTTCGCAAAGCGGTGAAACAGCGGATACACTTGTTGCCATTGACCGTGCAAAGGAGCAAGGCGCTGTTATTTTTGGAATTGTAAATGCGGTGGGTTCATCCATTGCAAGAATCAGCAACGGTGGTGCTTACACACATGCAGGTCCTGAAATTGGTGTAGCATCTACCAAAGCATTTACTGGTCAGTTGGCAGTGCTTACCATGATGGCATTAAAGATCGCCAAAGAAAAAGGAAGTATTTCGGATGAGCGCTATAGCAAATTATTATTTGAACTGGAAGCAGTACCGGAAAAAGTGGAAGCACTTTTAAAAAATGCGGATGCGATTAAAGCCATTGCGGAAAAATACAAAGACTCAACGGATGCATTGTTTTTAGGTAGAGGTTATAATTTTCCCATCGCATTGGAAGGCGCTTTAAAGCTCAAAGAGATCAGCTATATCCACGCAGAAGGCTACCCTGCTGCAGAAATGAAACACGGCCCCATTGCCCTGGTAACTGAAACACTGCCTGTAGTATTTGTTGCTACCAAAGACAGCTACCATGAAAAAATTGTAAGCAATATTCAGGAAATAAAAGCCCGTAGGGGAAAAGTAATTGCCATCATTACGGAAGGCGATGAGGTAATTCCGGGATTGGCAGACGATGTGTTTTTTGTGCCACCTGCAGATGAAATCATTGCACCGATGCTGAGTTGTGTGCCGCTACAACTACTCTCCTACTACATGGGTATTGCAAGAGGCATGGATGTAGACAAACCAAGAAATCTGGCAAAGAGTGTGACGGTGGAGTAAGGAAATACAGCCCCAACCCCTGAAGGGGCTTTTGGAGTGTTATGAAGTTAACAGTCTTCTTTTTTTTGGGAGACGATGACTTGATTAAATTATTGGCAGCGTGGGGTATTGAAAATATCATTCACCAAGATTTATTCTAACTATATTTTAAAACGGATCATGCTGGTCATTTTTTAAAAAAGTGGCCTACAGACTTTAAAGGTGCTTTTGGAAAATTATGGAGGTTACAGTATTAAATTGTTGGTGAGAAATATTTACTAAAATAGGAGGGATTTAAATAGATGCTAAACCTATTCTTCGAAGCTTTTGCAGACTACTTTAAAAACAAAAATGGTCTGTTGGATCTAAAGAAACCTTTGGAGTATTTGTTTGGTTGTTTTCTTTCAATTACCCAACGCATTACCTCAAATAAAAGATCGTTTCAATAAATGATTACACCAAACATATTCTTAAACCCACTTATTGCAAATTTAAAAAACTGAAATGGCCCGCAGAGTCTAAAGCCCCTTCAGGGGTTTGGGGCTTTTTGGCATTCTATCTTTTTTTATGAACATCATCACAAAACACCCTGTTAATAATCTTGGCTACAACTTTGTAGAACCCAAGTATATTCCTACAGGAAAAGACGAATACTATCTGCGGTATCTGCAGAACCCGAATGGCGAAGATTATCGCAAATTATCTGCACACGAAATTGAAGTGTTGGTGCGTAACCGCAATACTTCTGATGACTGGAATAAAATATTTGTATCCACTGCATTTAATCCGGAACTGGTAAAGAACTGCAAGTTTTTCGGACTGATCCGCATTGGTAAACTGGAGGCGTTTTACCTTGAATTTCATGACCTGCGTTTACCCGTAGGCTTATACAACAGCACCATCATCAGTTGCGATTTTGGAAATAACGTTTGCATCGAAAACGTAAACTCACTCAGCCATTATATTATTGGAAACGATGTGATGATCGCCAATGTAAATGAAATGGGCTCAACAGACAAAGCAAAATTTGGCAATGGAATTTTATTTGATGGAGAAGATGAAGAGGTAAGGGTTTGGATGGAACTGTGTAATGAGAATGGCGGCAGAAAGATCATTCCCTTTGACGGAATGCTGGCGGGTGATGCTTATCTATGGAGTAAATTCAGAGACAAGGAGGCATTGATGCAACAATTCAAATCGTTTACCGATAATAGATTTTCCAAACAGCGGGGGCATTATGGAAAAGTGGGTGACCGCACGGTAATCAAAAATTGTAAGATCATAAAAGATGTATTGATCGGCACAGATGCTTATTTAAAAGGAGCCAATAAATTAAAGAACCTTACCATCAACAGCGATGAAAATCGCACTTCTCAAATTGGCGAAGGCTGCGAGCTGGTAAATGGAATAATTGGTTATGGCTGTAGAATTTTTTATGGCGTTAAAGCAGTTCGTTTTGTAATGGCTGCACATTCCCAGTTAAAATATGGTGCAAGGTTAATCAATTCCTATCTAGGCAACAACTCCACCATTTCCTGTTGCGAGGTATTGAATTCCCTGATTTTTCCAGCGCACGAGCAGCATCACAATAACTCATTTTTATGTGCAGCGCTTTTAATGGGCCAAAGCAATATGGCTGCAGGTGCTACCATTGGCAGCAATCACAATAGCCGTAGTGCAGACGGTGAAATCATTGCGGGACGTGGCTTTTGGCCGGGCCTATGCGTGAGTTTAAAACACAATTCAAAATTTGCATCATTTACCATTATTGCCAAGGGTGATTTTCCGGCAGAGCTACATATTCCCATTCCATTTAGTTTAGTGAGCAATGATACTACCAACGATCAACTGGTAGTAATGCCTGCTTACTGGTTTATGTACAACATGTACGCACTGGAACGCAATGCTCAAAAATATGTTGACAGAGATAAGCGCACCACCAAGGCACAGTTAATTGAATATGATTACCTGGCACCCGATACCATCAACGAAATTTTTACCGCACTCCATACATTGCAGGCGCTTAGTCCAAATGAAAAAGGGATTGCTGAAACATCAGGATGGGAGAACCTAAGCCGTAAAATATCAGTGATTAAGGTACCGCAATCCATCACCATCTTTAAAGAACTGGTACAATATTATGGAGTGATGCAATTACTAAAACATATTCAGCAAAATAAATTCAGCAGTTTTGATGAGTTGAAGAAAAGCATTTCTGCCAAGGTACAACGGAGTGAATGGTTGAATATTGGCGGACAGTTAATACAGACTGCTGTTGTTGAAAAACTTCAATACAACATCATTTCCAATAAAATAAAAAGTTGGGATGAAGTGCATGACTTTTACATATCGGAAGGAGACCGCTATCATAACGACAAACTAAATCACGCCTATACTTCGCTGCTGGAAATACTAAATATTACACCTAGACAATTTACTGCTACACTCTTTAAACAACTATTGCAAGAAGCAATTACTACAAGGGAATGGATGTGTAAAGGCATTTACGATAGCAGGGCCAAAGACTATCGTAATCCTTTTAGAAAAATGGTATATACCAACAATGAAGAAATGAACAAAGTAATGGGCCGTATTGAAGACAATGTCTTTATTCAGCAACAGACCGGCCAACTCGACGAATTGAAAAAACAGATAAAAGCGATCATTCGGAAATTGAAATTGTAACAAAAACAGGCAATATTATTGCACGTTGATTTTTACTCATTGGTTTTAATGTTAGTGTATGCAAGTGTTGCGCTCTTGTTTCCTTTAGATACTTTCCATTGCTGCGTTCTCACTTGTACAAATTTTTTTTATGTCCGGTTTTGATCATGCGTAAATAATCGGCTTTTTAAAATGTCGCAATTATTTCAATTCAATCTAACCCGGTAAGTATAGGGTGTATCGCAAAGTGTTCCTGCTCTGGGCGCAACAAGGCAGCATACACTTTTTTAAAAAGGATATTTAAGGGTTAAAAAGTATTCGGTTATTTCGGCGCTCGTTTGACCTCACCCCCAGCCCCTCTCCAGGGGCAAGGGGAGCTTGACACTGGTACCTCAAAGCTATTTTCTTATTCGATTAGTGGAATCATTTTTCTTTTACAATAATTTAGAATTAGCATTGCATTTTCCAGTTCTATTCAGCGAAACATTAGCGCACCTATAGTACATTCCGAAGGAGAAGGGGGCTTGACTCAAAAAATTTTTAATTGTATTCGATTGGCTATCCATTGGTCAACAAGGTGTATGTGTAATTGTTGCAGCCGCAAGTGGCCGACGGCCAATGTTATTTAGTTAGGATTGAAGGCCTGCCTGGTAGGGGCAATAGGTGGGTAGCACGAGTATCGGTCATTTCGAATTTCCGTTCCGTTAGGAACGTTATGTGGATTGAGTTTGAAAGCATATAGCGTTCATACGGAACACTTTTAAATTGGTCTGAATTTTCTACCCATTTATTCCGATGGAACAAAAAATACCTACCTAAATGACATTGGACCGGCGTATCCACCGAACGAAATAAGTAGCGACATCCGATGACCACCGGATTTGGGATGTACCCGCTAACAATTACTCAATCAATACCAAACCTGCATTTTGTATATTTGTAAAATTTTAAAAATTGAAGCAACTCTTATCTCTTCTCATTTTTGTAATGATGGGTACCATGGTTAAAAGCCAATCCGTAGCACAAATTAAAAAAGTACTGGACACAACTTCTGATCCGATTGGTTTTGTAAAATATGTACTCAAAAAAAAATACAAAATCGATACAGTAACAATAATGAGTACCACTTCCTTTTTAGGGCTGGCTGACAGCATAGCGTATAAAGGGAAAATTGGCAAAGTATATGGACCGTTTAAAGGCGCCAACTATCTGATAAAAGTGTTGGGCAAAGTACCCAATACATTTTACCATGTAAGTCATATCCTGATAGACACGGCAATATTCAGCAGAAAGTTTGCAGACTCCATTGCCAGCAATATCATTCAAAAAATAAAGACAGACAGCAGTACATTTGAAACCATGGCCAGAACTTACAGTGCCGATAATATTTCTGCCTACAAGGGCGGCGATCTTGGATGGTTTATTCGGGGAGCGATGTTACCCCAATTGGATGACGCCATTGCTGCCCACAAAAAAGGAGACATCTTTAAAGTGTGGACCAAAGCGGGTTTGCATGTGGTAACCATCAAAGACAATCCAAAAAAAGACAACGGCTTTGCCCTATTGCTAAGGGTGTTTTTATGAGGGATGAATGTGAATGTTGAATAGTGAATGGATGAATGATCAATAATGAAGGATGAATAGTGAATGGCCAAAATTTCACCATTGACCATT